>NZ_QGSW01000178.1:0-197646 GCF_003176715.1 Micromonospora sp. S4605 | reverse complement strand
TTCCCGGCGGGGTGGGCCCGTACCCTTGGTGGCCGGCGCTGTACGTCGCGGCGGCCGCGGCGTGCGTCATACCGTGCCACGACTGGGCGAAGGCGACGATCTCATGTCTGCCCGTCACGAGCTTGGCCATCCGGATGGCCGCCTCGTTCGACTCGGCGCCGGTGGTCAGCAGCAGCGCCTTCGCCAGCGGCGCGGGGAGGGACCCGGCGAGCCGGCGTGCGAGGTCGACGACCGGGCGGGACAGCATGCCGCTGAACAGGTGGTCCAGGC
This sequence comes from Micromonospora sp. S4605, assembly GCF_003176715.1. Taxonomy (NCBI): domain Bacteria; kingdom Bacillati; phylum Actinomycetota; class Actinomycetes; order Micromonosporales; family Micromonosporaceae; genus Micromonospora; species Micromonospora sp. S4605. The sequence continues at coordinate 197,376 of NZ_QGSW01000178.1, read as the reverse complement.
TCGCGATCCCCCGCTGCACCGTCTGGACGATCGCGGGATGGCTGTGGCCGAGAATGGCGCTCATCTGCCCCGAGGTGAAGTCCAGGATCTGCCGGCCGTCGGCGGTGTAGACGAAGCTTCCGGCCGCGCGTTCGATGATCTCGGGCGTGAACGGAGCGCCGTATCGCACCAGGTGACGGTCGACGTCGGACCAGAATTGTCCGGCGGCGGTCCGGTCAGCGGTCAGCGTCATGCGCCTCACGATAGGACCGCTCGTTGTACGTGAATAGCTGAAGTTTCTGGCTACGCTGTGCGGAAATATTGCACAAGGAGTTCCGATGCGGCTGAACACGGCGCGCCTGGAGATGCTCAGCCTGCTGGACAGCCTCGGCACCGTGCGGGCCGTCGCCGCGGCCCTGCACCTGAGTCCGTCGGCGGTGTCAGCGCAGCTGGCGGTCCTGGAGACGGAGGCCCGCGCCGAACTCCTGCGGCGCACCGGCCGCCGCGTACAGCTCACCACCGCCGGGCGCACGCTTGCCCGGCACGCCCGCGTCATCCTCGACCAGCTCAAGGCCGCCGAGGCCGACCTGGCGGGCGCCTCCGGACAACCAGCCGGACCGGTACGCCTCGCGGCCTTCTCCAGCGCCATCCGCACCCTGGTCATTCCCCTCGCCGCGCGCCTGGGGCAGGCGTATCCGAAGATCGACCTGGACGTCTCCGAAGTCGATCCGCAGGCCAGCCATCCGGCGCTACGCCGCGGTGACTACGACGTCATCGTGACCGCTGACTTCATCGACGGATCCATGCCGTTACATCCGGACGTGCAGGCCATCCCCCTGCTCGCCGACGCCATCGTGCTCGTGGTGCCGGAATCGCAGGCTGGTCCGGACGTACCGGCCGACGTGGCCGACTTCGCCGAGGCGACCTGGTCCATCGACCTGCCCGGTACGTACCTGTCCAGTCTGGTCACGAGCACCTGCCGGACGGCCGGCTTCGAACCGATCGTGGCGGGCCGCTTCGCCAGCTACGAGCTGCTGCTGGCGCACGTCGAGGCGGGCCTGTCCGTGTCGCTCCTGCCCGAACTGGCCGTGGACCGGCGCTACCACGTCGCCACCCGCCCGCTACGCCGACCGCTGACCCGCCACGTCTACGCGGCCGTTCGCAGCCGATCGGCGCTCACCGCGGCGAGCCAGGTCGTGCTCGACGAACTGTGCGACCTCGCGAGGACGTTCGCTGACGACTGGCGCGACAGGTCCGGCTCGGGAGGGAATGTCGAGCTGGACAAGGGGTAACGGACGGCCTCAGCGCGCGGTGGCGCGGCGGCGGTAGCGGGTCATCTTGTCGCGGCTGCCGCAGACCTCCATCGCGCACCAGCGGCGGCTGCCCGCCCGCGAGGTGTCCAGGTAGAGCAGCGTGCACGTGTCGCTGGCGCATTCGCGCAGGCGATCGGCGTGGGGGCCGCCCAGCAGGTCGACGCCGTCGCGGGCAACCAGCGCCAGCAGCGAGCCGGCGGTGGGCGCCGCGAGACGTTTCGCCGAACCGTCGGCGGTGAGCTGGACCGCGGGTGGCGCCTTGGCCGCCCAGTGGTTCACCACCTCGACGGCTCGCCGGTCCACCGGTGCCCCGAAGACCCGGCCACGCATCAGCCGGTAGAGGGCTTCGCGCAGCTCACGGGCGCCGCGAAGGGTCGAGGCGGGAACCGGCACGGTGCTGTCGGTCAGACCCGCCTCGATGAACCAGCGGGCCAGATCGGCCGGCGTGGGGATGCGCTCGACGCCGGGGTCGCGCCAGCGCAGGCCGTGGGTCGCGGTGAAGTCGACCGACACCCGTCCGCCGACGAACCGGAACGCCGCCGCATCGTGAAGCACCGCCCGATGATACCGGTTGAACCGGTAACAGAGATCACCGCGTGCGTCCTGTCGCGTTACCGGGTCGACTAGTAACGTCTCGGCGCATGAAGATTCTTGTCGTCGGAGCCGGCGCGACCGGAGGCTACTTCGGCGCCCAGCTCCAGCAGGCCGGCCGGGACGTCACCTTCCTCGTTCGGCCCAGGCGCGCCGACGTGCTCCGGGAGCGCGGGCTGCGGATCACCGGCCTCGGTGCCGAGACCGTGCTCACGCCCCGGCTGCGCACCGCCGCCCAGCTCGACGGGCACTACGACGTCGTCCTCGTCTCGGTGAAGGCCACCGCGTTGCCGGCGGCGATCGACGACGTCGCCGCCGCGGTCGGCCCACGTACGACGCTGATTCCGTTCCTCAACGGGATGGCCCACATGGACGCGTTGAACGAGCGGTTCGGGGTGGACGCCGTGCTCGGCGGCGTGGTCCGGGTCCTCACCACGCTCGACGCCGCGGGTGACATCGTCCGGCTGGGCACCCTGGCCGAGATCGTGGTCGGTGAACAGACGGGCGGCACATCGCAGCGCGTCGAGCAGATCGGCGAACTACTCGCCGACGCGGGCTTCGACTTCTCCATCTCGCCGGACATCCGCCGCGCCATGTGGCACAAGTGGGTCTTCATCAGCACGCTCGGCGCGCTCAACACCCTGGCGCGCGGATCGGTGGGCGACGCCGTGGCGGTTCCCGGCGGCGACCACCTCGGCTCGCAGATCGCCGCCGAGGTCGCGGCCGTCGCCGCAGCGGCCGGGTACCCGGTGCCGCAGCCGGCCCTCGACACCGTCCGGGCCTTCGTGACCCGCCCCGGCTCGGCCGACACCGCCTCGCTCTACCGGGACCTGATCGCCGGACAGCCGACCGAGGCCGAGCAGATCTTCGGCGACCTCACGGCGCGGGCCCGGGCGCTCGGCGTACCCACACCGTTGCTGGACGCCACGACGGTGGCGCTGCGCGTGCACGAGCAGCGCCTGCGCGAACAGCCACCGCGCGGGTGAACCGGTGACCGATAGAGTCCTTCGCCGGAGCGAAGGCTCTTGACGACGTGACTGGAGGAAGCATGACGGACGCGCCGCCGCGTGGGCTTGAGGAGAGGCTGCGGGACACCCGCGCGAGGCTGGAGAGCGATGTGGATCTCTGGGTCGCGACCGCCGGCTCCCCGGGCGGCGTCCACCTCATCCCGCTCTCCTTCCTGTGGGACGGCAGCGCCCTGCTCATCTCGACGCCGCGTGCCTCGGTCACCGGCCGCAACCTGCTGGCCGACCCCCGGGTGCGACTCAGCCTCGGGCCGACGCGCGACGTCGTCATCATCGACGGCACCGCCGAGCCGGTGGACATCGCCGACCTCGGCCCGGAGACCGGCGACGCGTTCGCGACCAAGACCGGCTTCGACCCGCGTCAGCTCGACGAGCCGTACCAGTACTTCCGCATCCGGCCGCGGCGCATCCAGGCCCGGCGGGAGGCGAACGAGCTGGCCGGCCGGGTCCTCATGCGCGACGGCCGCTGGGTCGGCTGACCCGCCCCGCGCACCCGGCGGGTGCCCGCGATTCGAGGAGGAGACTCCACAGTCGAATCGGGGGCACCCCGCCGGCTGCGAACGCTGACCGGCCGCTCAGCGGATCCGGTCGTAGACGAGGGCCAACGTGCCGTGCTCGCCCGCGGCCTGGCTGGCGAGCGCCCACCGCCCGGCGGGTAGGCCGTCGTCGAAGAGGCGCGGCCCGCCGCCGAGGAAGACCGGGAAGATCGTCATCGCCAGCCGGTCGACCATGTCGGCCGCCAGCAGCGCCTTGATGACGCTCGCACTGGCGAGTACGAGGATGTCGCCGCCTTCGGCCGCCTTGAGGCCCGCGACCACCTCGGCCGTCGGCTTGTCGACGATCGTCGTCCGCTCCCACGGCGCCTCGCCGAGGGTGGCCGAGAGGACCACCTTGTCGGCGTCGACGAGCCACTTCGCGAAGCCCTCGTCGCGCGGGTCGGCACCCTCGGCGCCGATCACGGTGGGCCAGAAACCGAGGAACCCCTCGGCGTTGACCCGCCCGAGCAGGGCCGTCGTCGCCGGCTCCCAGAGGCTGGTCAGGTGGTCGCGGGCGACGTCGGTGTGGGCGTACGGCATCACCCAGCTCATGTCCCGGGGGTCGCGCGGCCCGGCGTAGTGGCCGTCGAGGGAGAGGGCGATGTTGGTGACGACCCGGCGGCTGGCGGTCTGCTGTGTCACGTCGTGCTCCTTGCGTCGGTGCCGCTGCCATCGGTGGCGTCGGCGTGGGGCGGGTCCGCGGCGAGGACCGCGGCGAGCTTGTCGAGGCTCTGACCGAAGCCGATCTCGATGCCTGCGATGAAGTCGGCGGAGTCGACGGTGCTGTCGGTGATCCGCCACTGGACGTCGAGGTCCGTGCCGGTGTCGGTGGGCCGGAGGTGGAGGTCGACGTGGGCGGTGAAGGCGAGGCCGCCGTCGGGAAGCAGGGGGGAGAGCCGGTAGCTGAGGCGTTCACCCGGGCGTACGTCGTCGACGACGCCCTCCGCGCGCCCGGCGACCAGGTCGGCACCGCCGGCGTCCTCGGCGTCGCGGTACTCCTGGACGATCCGTCCGCCCGGTCGGGCCTCGAAGACGAGTTCGGAGACGCGCAGGTCGTCGGGCGTCCACCAGTGGGCGAGCAGACCGGCCTCGGTCAGGTGGCGCCAGACCAGCCCGGGGTGCGCCCTCAGTGACCGGAGGAACCCGAACGCGCGCCCGTCGGCCCAGCCCGGCGCCTTCGCGGCGAGTCGCTCGGCCCGCAGGCTGATGCCGTAGCGGTCGTAGGTCGCGAGCGGGCCGCCGGCCTGGTCCGCGCGGTCGGCGAGTCGGCCGAGCGCAGCCGCCAGCTCCCGCAGGGCCTCGGGCTGGAGCGCGTAGATGCGGCGCTGGCCGGTGCGCTGCGAGGTGACCACCCCGGCGCGCTCGAGGGTCTGCAGGTGTTTGGTGGTCTGCGGCTGGCGTGCCCCGGCGAGCTGGGCGAGGACGCCGACCGGGCGGGGCCGCTCGGCCAGCAGGGTCACGAGCCGCCAGCGGGCCGGATCGGCCAGTGCGGTGAGGAGTGCGTCCACAGGTTCGAGTATTCTTGACCAGGAATATTCCTGTCAAGGAATAACTTGACCCCGTGGCGCACCGCTCGGTGCGGGCCCGCCCCCAGGTCTGGCGCGTCGCCGCCGTAGGGGAGGGGCGGCCCGCTCAGGCGAGAACCGCTCTGGCCCGCCGCAGTACCTCGTTGAGCACCCGCGCGGCGGCGGTCACGTCGTCCGCGGGCAGGTCCGCCCAGACCGGGGCGACCCGCTCGGCAGTCTGCGCCTGGATCTCCGCGACGAGCCTCCGGCCGTCGGCGGTCAGCCGTCCGTTGCGAAGCAACCCCGCGGCGGTGAGGCCCTGCACGAGCTCGCCGGCGTTGCCGAAGCGCGCTCTGTCGGCGACCGCCCGAGCGAGGTCGTCGCCAGTGGAGACTTCCTGCTCCAGCAGGCTCGCGAGTCGCAGCGTCACCCACTGCGGCTCGGTCAGCCGGTCACCGAGGATCGTGGTGAGGATGGCGTTGAGGGTCTTCTCGGTCTGTCCGATCAGTTGGGGGCCGAAGGGGATGTGCATCGCGATCTCCCGAGGTCAATCGTTGGTGCGACCAACGATACAGGATGTTGGTCCTGCCAACAAATCTCGGATTGGCTCAGGCGTGTCTCAGCCGGTCGTCCACGGCCGGAGCTTGTCCGGGTTGAGGATCGCCCAGATGTGCTTGATCCGGTCGCCGGCGACGCGGAACGCGTAGACCGCCACCGGGACACCGTCGAGCTGAGCCACGAGACCGGGCTCGCCGTTGACGACGCGCTCCACGATCACCATGCCGGCCACCGGACCGGCCCGCTCGACGAGGAAGCGTGCGATCCGCTCGGCGCCGGCAACCGGGCGGGGTTCGGACCGGACGAGTCCGCCGCCGTCGCCGGTCGCCGTGGCGTCGGGGGCCAGCAGGCCGACGAGGGCGGTGATGTCCCTGGCTTCCCATGCCTGCTTGAAGGCCCTGACGATGTCGGCCTGCTGAGCTGTCGGAGTCGTGGGCACCCGCGCCGCGCGAACGCGGCGGCGGGCCGACGAGGCCAGCTGGCGACATGCCGCCGGCGTACGGCCGACGACCTCGGCCACCTCGGCGAAGGAGTAGCGGAAGACGTCGTGCAGGATGAACGCGACGCGCTCGGCGGGGGTCATCGAGTCGAGCACGACGAGGAAGGCCATGCTGAGCGACTCGTCGAGGGTGACCCGGTCGACCGGGTCGACAGTGGCGTCAGCTGGCCGCCCTCCGGTCCACTCGGTGTGCCCGGGTAGCGGCTCTGGCAGCCATTCGCCGACGTACCGCTCCCGCCTGACGCGTGCCGAGCGGAGCACGTCGAGGCAGATGCGACCGGCCACCTTCGTCAGCCAGGCGCCGGGGGACTCGATGGCGTCCTGCTGCTGCGCTGACATGGCGTACCAGCGGGCGTAGGTCTCCTGTACGACATCCTCCGCGTCGGCCAGGGATCCGAGGAGCCGGTACGCGAGACCGATCAGCTGGCGCCGTTCGCTCATGATCGCGCTCAAGCCCGGATCGGGCCCGTCCTGCCCTGGCCCGGGTGGGGTGGTCATGGTGCCGGCTCCCTCGATCGCTCTGCCTTCACCAGTCCGACGAGACAGCGCACCCGATTGTGCGGGCCGGCGCCTCGCCTGACATTCCGCCGGGTCGTGCCGTCGTACCGCTGAACGGCACCATCCCTGCAATCTGAGGTGGAGAAACCGAGCATGGAATCCGTGAACGTGGCGATCATCTACTACAGCGCCACCGGCACCGTGCACACCCTGGCGCAAGCCGCCGCCGAGGGCGCGGAGAAGGCCGGCGCGCAGGTGCGCCTGCGCAAGGTCGCCGAACTGGCACCACCGGAGGCGATCAACGCCAGGCCGGAGTGGGTCCAGCACCGCGCGGACACCGCCGACGTCGCCGAGGCCGGCCTCGACGACCTGGCCTGGGCCGACGTGGTGCTGTTCGGTACCCCCACCCGCTTCGGAAACGTCGCCAGCCAGCTCAAAGCGTTCATCGACACCACCGGTCCGCTCTGGCTGCGGGGCGGGCTCGCCGACAAGGTGTACGCGGCCTTCACCGCCTCCAACACCGCCCACGGCGGACAGGAAGCCACCCTGCTGGCGCTGGGTAACGTTTTCTACCACTGGGGCGGCATCATCGTGCCGCCCGGCTACACCGACCCCGTCCAGTTCCAGTCGGGCAATCCCTACGGCACCTCCCACGTGGCCGGCGACGGCCCGCCGGGAGACGTGGCCCGGCAAGCGGCCCGTCACCAGGCTCGCCGCGCCGTCGACACCGCGGCCGCACTCAAGGCCGGTCGCGCCGCCTGAGCCAGCACGGGTCCAGCTGTCATTCACCGTCAGCCCGGCAGCCTGCCGCATCAGGCGCAGGCGGCGCACCAACTGGCGCCGCCTGCGCCTGCCGGCCGGCGCGCCCGGCGGTCAGCGACGTCGCAGCGCCGGGTCGAGCAGGGCGGGCGGGGTGTCGAACTTCTCGTCGGGCGCGAGGTCGACGCCGGGGGCAACGATCGCGTCGATCGCGTCGAGCACGTCGCTGGGGAGCGCGGTGTCCGCGGCGGCGAGTTGGGAGCGCAGGTGATCCATGGTGCGGGGGCCGATGATCGCGCTGGTCACGGCGCGGTGCGCGGTGACGAATCCGAGCGCGAGCTGGATCATCGTCAGGCCCGCCTCGTCGGCGAGTGCGGCCAGCCGCTCGACGGCGTCGAGCCGGGCCTGGTTGGCGGGGAGGGTGAGGTCGAAGCGCTGCGGCAGGAAGGCCGAGCGGCTGGTGGTGATCTCCCGGCCCTTCCGGATGGCCCCGGACAGCCAGCCCGAGGCCAGCGGGCTCCACGCCAGCACGCCGAGCCCGTACTGCTCGGTGACCGGCAGCACGTGCGTCTCGATCCCGCGCTGCAGGATCGAGTAGCTCGGCTGTTCGGTGACGTATCGGCTCAGGTGGTTCTCCCGGGCGGCCCACTCCGCCTGCACGATGCGGTACGCGGGGAACGTCGAGCAGCCGAAGTAGCGGATCTTGCCCGCGCGCTGCAGGTCGGTCAACGTCGACAGCGTCTCCTCGTCGCCGGTCCGCGGGTCCCACCGGTGGATCTGGTAGAGGTCGACGTGGTCGACGCCGAGCCGGCGCAGGCTGTTGTCCAACGCCGTGACCAGCCAGCGGCGCGAACTGCCCTGCTGGTTGCGCTCGTCACCCATCGGCATGCCCGCCTTCGTGGCCAGCACGATGTCGTCCCGGCGGCCGGCGATGGCCTTGCCGACCATCTCCTCCGACTCGCCCCGGCCGTACATGTCGGCGGTGTCCACGAGGTTGATTCCCCCGTCGATGGCGGCGTCGACCATGGCGGTGGCCTCGTCCTGGGTGGTCCGGCCCAGGCTGCCGAAGTTCATCGCGCCGAGCGCGAGGGTGCTGACCTGCACGCCGGTGCGGCCCAAGGTGCGGTACTGCATGACTGTTTCCTCCGTCAGAGGTCGAGGCGGATGGCGGTCGCGCCGCTCGTTCTGGCACAGTGAACAAACGGAGCGCCGTTCCGCTAAACAGCATACGGAACGCTGTTCCGTTTGCCAAGTGACGATGAGAGTGGGGGCATGGTGGTCGACTCCGACGGCGGTTCAGGGGCATCCGTCACGCGGAAGCGGGCCGACGCCCGGCGCAACGAGCAGACGCTGCTGGACGCGGCCGCCGCCGCCTTCGTCGCGTCCGGCGTCGACGTGCCGGTACGCGACATCGCCGCCCGGGCCGGCGTCGGCGTCGGCACGATCTACCGCCACTTCCCGACCCGAGCAGACCTGATCGTCGCCGTCTACCGGCACCAGGTCGAGGCGCTCGCCGCGGCCGGCCCGACCCTGCTGGCGGACAGCACCGCACCGTACGCCGCCCTGGCGCGATGGATCGACACCTTCGTCGACTTCCTGGTCACCAAGCACGGCCTCGCCGAGGCGTTGCAGTCCGACGACGCCGCCTTCGAGGCGCTGCACGCGTACTTCCTCGACCGCCTCGTCCCCGTGTGCGCCCAACTGCTCGACGCCGCCGCCACGGCCGGCGAGATCCGCCCCGACCTGGACGCCTACGAGCTGATGCGCGGCGTCGGCAATCTCTGCATCGGCGCGGACAGCAACCCCCGGTACGACGCCCGGCGCATGGTCGGACTCCTGATCGCCGGGCTGCGCCCGCACTGACGGACGCTCCGCAGGTGACGGCACGCCGGCCGAGAACGTGGACGCCTCGTACCGGCCAACGGGGGTCCCGGTTGCCGGTGGCCTCAGCGGCGCAGGTGCAGCGGCAACCTCGGTAGCAGGTGCTCCAGTTCGTCGGATGTCGCCGGCCGGACGTTGTCCACCGCGGCTCGCAGCGTCGCCCGGTCCACGTCGCGGGTGGCGCGCACGTGCACCAGCCGGTCGCCCCGGATCACCAGGTATTCGTGCAGGTCCGGCCGCATCGCCTGGTACGCCCGCTCCGGCGCCTCGCGGACACAGCCGTACCCGTCGGCGTGACCGCCCGGCGGCTCCGGCCGGCAGTCCGGCACCGCGGCACAGTCTGCCCACACGACGATCCGGCCACCCGACCCGTCCACCGGCGAGTACGTGATGGCGAACGTGATGCTGGCCGTCGCCGGCCGCGGCTCGGCCGTGCCGTAGCCGGGCAACGAGGTGACGAACACCAGGTCGGCCTCCGTGCCCGCCCGGTCGAGACGCCGGGCGAGTTCGTCGGCCCGTCGGTCCGCCGTGGCCAGGGCCGTCCCGCCGATGAGGAGCACGATCAACGCGAGGGCCGGCAGCCGGACCACGCGGGGTCGGGTGAGCACCGCCGAGACCAGCGCCAGCCCCACCGCGGGCAGCAGAAACAGGGAGATGGTGCCGTCAGGGCCGGGCACGACGTCGGGCAGCCGCGCCAGGCAGTAGCCGGAGAGCGCGGTGCCGCCCGTGGCGACCAGCAGCGCCCAGCCGACCCGGAGCCTGACCCTGTCGGTGAGCGCGGACCCTTGACGCGTGGCCGTGCCGACGCCAAAGAGCACGGCAGGCAGCACCGCCACGCCGAGGAGCAACGCGCCGTTGTGGGACGGCACCACCACCAGCCCGAACCAGGTCACGATCGGAAGCGCGAGCAGCCCGACCACCCCGACGACGACCACCTGCCACAGTGCGGGACCGACCGGTGGTGCGGGTCGGGGCTCCTTCGCCCCGGCCAGCTCGCCGATTCGTACGTCACCGCTCACGTCGCCCCCGTGTCCGCCGCTCCGCCGGTCCGTACGCCCGTGCCGCGACTCATGTCCCCGCAGCGTCGCACGACCCGCGACAGCGGCGGATCCGATGTTCGGATCCCCGCCGAGGACGGTTTGGCGGAGATCAGCGGACGTCGCCGACGCTTGACGGCTGGCCCGGACATCGCGGGGTCGTACGACCGCCACGTTCGATTGACCGACTCGTCTACCTTGTGGCCATCCATCCGTGGACATCGCTGTCCTGTCCACAGTGGTGCCCGATCGCAGTGGGAGGAGCCGCCGTTGTTGACCGAGTCCCTGTCGGCACCGGCCGCACGCGGCGGGGCGGCCCTGGTCGCGGCCACGGCCAGTTCGGACGATCCGCGGTGACCGCCATCGACGGCGCTGTCGGCCAGCGGGGGCGAGTGCAGAGCGCGCACCAGCAGGTGCTCGTCGAGAACGGCTTCGGCTACGGCGTGATCGGGGCGGACCTGCACGTCTTCGGCGACGGCCGACCGGTGTACCTGCTCAGCGAAGCCGGCCGGCGGCCGGGCCTGACCCTCGCGGTGGATGACCAGGGGCTGCCGGCTCAGCCGAGCCACCTGCTCAACGCCCGGCACGCCGTCGTGGACTTCACCGGCCGGCACGGTGAGGTCGACGATCTGACCGCCTGGCGCGACGGCGGTGGCGGCCGCGCGGTCCGCTGGTTGCACGCCCCCGGCGGCCAGGGCAAGACCCGCCTGGCCAGCCACCTCGCCGAGTTGGCCGCCCGGGACGGGTGGAAGGTGATCGTCGCCGAGCACACGCCGGCCCGGGTCATCGATGTCGACGAGCCGACCAGCCACGACCTGCGCGTCGGGGCCGCCCGGGGACTGCTCATGGTGGTCGACTACGCCGATCGGTGGCCGCTGGCCCACCTGACGTGGCTGTTCAGCAACAAGGTGTTCGACCAGGACGTGCCGGTGCGGGTGCTGCTCCTCGCGCGCAACGAGCACATCTGGGCTGCCCTGCGCCACGCCCTCACGCAGGCCGGCTGGTCGCCGGAGGGCTGCACCAGCCAGGCGTTGGGCGCTCTTCCACGCGCCCGCGACGCCCGCGGCGGCATGTTCGTGGCCGCCCGGGACTGCTTCGCCCGCCACTACGGGCTGCCCGACGCGGCCGCGATCAGCGTGCCCGACTGGCTGGACCGCGACGAGTTCGGGCTCACCCTCGCGGTGCACATGGCGGCGCTGGTCGCCGTCGACCGGCACGCTCGCAGCGCCACCCAGCCGGAGGTGCCGCGCGAGGGCATGACGGCCCTGACCGCGTACCTGCTGGAACGCGAGAACCTTCACTGGCACGCCCTGCACGGCAGCGGCGACGCGCTGACCGGCGGGCGCACGACGGTCGCCACCACGCCGACCCAGATGCGCCGGGCCGTGTTCACCGCCGCCCTCACCGGCCCGCTGGGCTACCGGGACGCCAGGGCGGCGCTGGACCTGGTCGGCGTCGGCGAGGCCGACCAGGTGCTTGGCGACCACACCTTCTGCTACCCGCCCGTCGATCCCCGTACCGTGCTGGAGCCGCTCTACCCCGACCGGCTCGCCGAGGACTTCCTGGCCCTGTGCCTGCCCGGCCATGACCTGCCCGGCCACGAGTCGGACGCCTGGACCCACGGCGTTCCCGAGCTGTTGCTCACCCCACCGGCCGGCGGCGGCCAGCTGCCGCCGTACGCCGGTCGCGCGATCACCTTCCTCACCGCCGCCAGCGAGCGCTGGCCCCACCTGATCGCCACCCTCGAAGGGCTTGAGCGGCTCCTGCCGGAGGATCCGCACGCCGCGGCCGGCGACCTGACCGTCGCTGCGGCCGGCCTCGCCGAGCGCCTCGCACGGCACCGGCTTCCGACCGTCACCGACCCCGCCGCCCGCGCCGAGCTGCACGACGTCCTGGGCCGCTGGCTCGACCGGGCCAACCGGGAGAAGGAGGCAGCCGACGCGCTCCGGGAGGCCGTACGGCTGTACCGCCCGCTGGCCGCGGCCGACCCGCAGACCTTCGAACCCAATCTCGCCTGGTCCGCGCTGAACCTCGCGCAGGTCCTGGTCAGCCTGGGCCTCGTACCCGAGCCGGGCGTCCTCACGCACCTGGCGGCCGGCGGTGACGCGATACGGCCCGGCCTGGCTCGTCCGGACGAGGCGCTGGCGGCCCTCCGCGAAGCTGTCGAGATCCTGCGGCGGCTGGCCCGCGACAACCCCGCCGAGCACGAGGAGGACCTCGCCGCTGCGCTCTCCGTGGTCGGCGTCTTCGGGCCGCATCTGGGCGCGGCCGAGGAATCACTGGCCTTCGCTCGCGAGTGCGTCGAGCTCGTCGGCCGGCTGGCGCGCGACGACCCGGACCAGTACGCGGACACCATGCCGCTCATGCTGGCGAACCTCGCGGGCAACCTGGTGACGTCCGAGCCGGAGCAGGCGGCGACGCTCGCCGGTGAGGCGGTCGAGGGTGCCCGTCGGCTGATGCACGACGATCCCGCAGATCCCGAGCAGGAGGAGGCTCGTCGGTTTGCGCTCCACTTCACCCTGGTGGTCCAGGCTGGCGTGCTGTTACGGCTGGGCCGCGCCGAGCCGGCCCTCGCCGTCCTCGACGAGGCGGTTCGGACCGCCCCGGGCCGGCCGGAGGACGACCCGGACGGCAGCGGGGCCTGGGCCGAGACGGTCTCCCTGACGCTCGGCCTGCTGTGGGTGCAAGGCTCGCAGGAGGACGCGGAGGCCGGCTTGGAGGCGGCCGTGCACGTGCTCCGCCGCGAGGCGCGGCGCAACCCCACCGCTCACCGGCTGGCGATGTTCCACGCCTTTCTGGTGCTCGACTACATGCTGCGTCAGCTGGAGCGATGGGAGCTGGTCCTGGCCGGGCAGCGCGACCTCATCGACTTCCTGAAGTCCTCGGACGACGCCCTTCGATACGATGCCGTCGGCTTGCTGGCCGCCAGCGGCGCCATCCTGGCGATGCTGGGGCGGTGGGACGAGGCGCTGGACGTGATCGCCGAGATCGCCGAGGAACTCCGGCGCGAACGCGCCGCCGGTGGGCTGGAGTACGGCCTTGTCGGAGCGCTGCTGGCGGTGGCCACCAACGGGGCGGGCGTGACCCCGGACGAGTCGCCCGACGACACCGGCTACGGGCAGGTGGCCCAGGACGAGGCCGTTGCCACGCTGTACCAGATCGCGGCGGCGTACCGTCGGCGGGCCGGCGGCGACCCGCACGACGAGCACGGCCTGGCTGTGACGTTGAAGATGCTGGCCGAAGCGCTGTGGATCATGGACCGGCCGGGGGAGTCCCTGGCCGCCGGCCGGGAGGCGATTGCGGTCCGCCGCCGCCTGGCGCGCGACGGATCCCCCGAACACTACGATCACCTCGCGCTGGCGTTGCAACGCCACGTCCGCAGGTTGGAGCGGGTCGGGCAGCACCGGGAGGCGGTGGCCGCGGCGGCGGAGGCGGTCGACCTCTACGAGCAGCTCGTGCGCGTCGACGCCGCCGCGCACGAGTCGGCGCTCGCCGCGACGCTGCATCTCCTGGCGGTCAACCTCTGGTGGTTGCGCCCGGCCGAGGCGCTCGAACCGGCCCGGCGGGCCGTCGAGATCGTGGAACGGCTGGCGCGAGCGGAACCGGCCGGGCATGGACAGAATCTCGCCAACGCGCTGGACGTGTTCGCCGGGATCCTGCGCGACCTGGGGCGGGAAGAGCAGGCGCGCGCCGCGGCGAGCCAGGCGGCCGAGGTACGCGATCGGCTCACCGCCCGCGGCTAGGGCGGCGGCCGTTCCGCGCCGCTTCACGGTTGGATGCCTGCTCCTCGCCCATGGCAAGATCTGCCGGTGCAGATCGGGATGCTCGGACCGTTCGAGGTGCGCCGGGACGACGGTGTCCACGCCGACGTGCCGGGCGCCCGGCTGCGCGGGCTGTTGGTCGCCCTCGCGCTCGAACCCGGTCGCGTGGTCCCGAAGGCGACGCTCGTCGACTGGATCTGGGGCGAACACCCGCCCTCCGACGCGGCGAACGCCTTGCAGCGGCTGGCGTCCCGGCTGCGGAAAGCGCTACCGGACGGGTCGGTCGAGGGGCGACCGGACGGCTACCGCCTGGCGGTGGAACCCGGCGCCGTCGACGCCGTGCGCTTCGAACACCTGGTCCGCCAGGCCCGCGACGACGAGGGCCCGCAGCGGGTACGGCGGCTGCGCGAGGCCCTCGGGCTGTGGCGCGGTGCGGCCCTGCAGGACGTCGGTCTGGCCGACAGCGCGGCCTTCGACGCGGCGGTCACCCGCCTCGAGCGGCTGCGCCTGACGGCCTTGGAGGACCGGTTCGACGCGGAGATCAGCCTCGGCCACGGCGAGGAGCTGGTCCCGGAACTGACCGACCTGGTGGCCGCGCACCCGGTGCGGGAACGGCTCGTCGCCGCCCTGATGCGCGCCCTCGTGGCCAGCGGCCGGGACACCGACGCGCTGCTCGTGTACCAGCGCACCAGGGAGGCGCTGGCGGACACGCTGGGCGTCGACCCCGCACCGGAGCTGTCCGCACTGCACGTCGCGCTGTTGCGGGGCGAGTCGGGACGGCGCGAGGAGAACCGGAACACCAACCTGCGCGCGGAGCTCACCAGCTTCATCGGCAAGGACGCCGACGTCGCAGCGGTCGCCGGACTCGTCGCCGAACACCGGCTCACCACCCTGATCGGGCCGGGCGGCTCGGGGAAGACCAGGCTGGCCACGGAAACCGCGCGCACCCTGCTCCGCGACCTGCCGGACGGGGCCTGGCTGGTGGAACTCGCCGCCATCGGCGCCGACGGCGACGTGGCGCAGGCGACGTTCGCCGGGCTCGGCCTGCGGGACACGCTGCTCGGCGAGGCACCGAACGTGGAGCCGACGGACCGGCTCATCGCCGCGATCCGCGAGCGGGAGGCGCTCCTGGTCCTGGACAACTGCGAACACGTGATCGAGTCGGCGGCGGCGTTCGCCCACCGGGTGCTCGGGGAGTGCCGGCGGCTGCGGATCCTGGCGACGAGCAGGGAACCGCTCGGCATCACCGGTGAGGCCCTGTGGCCGGTCCTGCCGCTGGCCCTGCCCGGCGCGAGCGCCGGTCCCGCCGAGATCGAGTCCGCACCGGCCGTTCGGCTGCTGCTGGACCGGGCGAGCGCGGTGCGCAAGGATCTCGCGGTCGACGCCGAGACGTTGTCGACGATGGCGCGCGTCTGCCGGGCCCTGGACGGGATGCCGCTGGCGATCGAACTGGCCGCGGCCAGGCTGCGCACCATGTCCATCGACCAGCTCGCCAACCGCCTCGACGACCGGTTCCGCCTGTTGACCGGCGGCAGCCGTACCGCGCTGCCCCGGCACCGGACCCTGCGGGCGATGGTCGACTGGAGCTGGGAACTGCTCACCGACGCCGAACGGATGGTCCTGCGCAGGCTCTCGGTGTTCTCCGGCGGGGCGAGCCTGGAAGCCGCCGAGCGGGTCTGCGTCGGCGATGCCGTCGAGCGGGCGGAGGTGCTCGAGCTGCTCACCGCGCTGACCGAGAAGTCGCTGCTGGTCGCGGAGGGCGACGGCGTACCGCGCTACCGCATGCTCGGCACGATCAGGGAGTACGCCGCGCACCGCCTCGCGGAGGCGGGGGAGTCGGACCAGGCGCGCCACGCGCATCTCACCTACTTCACCGAACTCACCGAGACCGCCGACCCGTGGCTTCGCCGCGCCGAGCAGTTGGAGTGGCTCGCCACGCTCAACGTCGAACACGACAACATCAGCGCCGCGATGCGCGGCGCGCTCGCGGCTGGCGAGGCGCAGGCGGCGATGCGGCTCGCGGCGGGCGCCGGCTGGTACTGGTGGCTCAGCGGGCACAAGGCCGAAGGCATCGAGCTGCTCATCGCGGCTACCGAAACGCCCGGTGAGGTGACCGACGAGATCCGGGCCATGGTGTACGCGCTGGTGGTGCTCTTCGTCAGCGGCGGGCAGGGCGACGAGCACCAGGCGGCGGAGTGGATCCACAAGGCGTACCGGGTCAGCCAGCGCAGCGAGTCCCGCAGGCCGCTGCTGGGGCTGGTCGTCCCGCTGGAGCGCATGTTGCAGGCGCCGGAGGCGATCCTGCCCGCCTGGGAGCCACTGCTGGACGACGAGGACCCCTGGGTACGCGCACTGGCTCGGCTGCAACTCGGCAAGATGCGGATCGTGTTCGGCCAGGGCGGGCGGGATGCGGACGCCTACCTTGAGCTGGCGCTCGCCGAGTTCCGGGCGATCGGCGAACGGTACGGGATCTCGGTCGCCCTGTGCGAGCTGGCGGAGCGCATCGCCACCCGCGGCGAGTTCGCCGCCGCGTGCGAGCGTTACGAACAGGCGATCACGGTCGTCACCGAGGTCGGCGCCGTCGAGGATGTCATCCGGATGCGGGCGCGACAGGCTCAGCTGTACTGGCTGCTCGGCGACGAGGAGGCCAGCGCGGCTGCCATAGCCGAGGCGCAACGGTGCGCCGAACGGGTCACCTGGCCGGATGCGCTGGCCGTGCTGGCCCTGTCGAAGGCGGAACTCGCTCGGTGGCGCGGCAACGCCGAGGAGGCGTACCGGCAACTCGATGTCGCGACGACCATGCTGAGCGACGACGCGGAGCTGGCGAACGTCCGTGCGGTGACCCACGACCTGCTGGGCTACCTCGCCGACGACCTCGGCGAGGCCCGCAAGCACCACGCCGCGGCCTGCCAGGCCGCGGCCGAGATGGGGCATGCCCCCATGATCGCGCGGGTGCTCGTCGGCGTTGCGGACCTGGCGCTGCGCAGCGGCCGGTACGACCAGGCGGCGCGGCTGCTGGCGGCGAGCACCGGGGTGCGCGGGCTGCCGGATCTCTCCCACCCGGACCTGGCCCGGATCGAGCGGGCAGCGCGGAGCCGCCTCGGCGACGCGGGGTTCGCCGAGGCGGCTCGGGAGGGCACGCAGACGAGCTGGAGTCAGTTGGTCGCGGTCACGCTCGCTTCGTGAACGTGGCGGACGCCCACAGGTAGCC
This sequence comes from Micromonospora sp. S4605, assembly GCF_003176715.1. NCBI lineage: Bacteria > Bacillati > Actinomycetota > Actinomycetes > Micromonosporales > Micromonosporaceae > Micromonospora > Micromonospora sp. S4605. The sequence continues at coordinate 180,223 of NZ_QGSW01000178.1, read as the reverse complement.
GACCAGGGCGATCCCGACGCACCAGGCGAGGGCGGTGATCAGGGTGCCGGTGTCCGGTGCGCCGTTGAGGAGTCCGCGCATGGTTTCGATGATCGGGGTGAAGGGCTGGTACTCGGCGAACTGCCGCAGACCGGGTCCCATCTTCTCCGCCGGGACGATGGCGCTGCTGAAGAACGGCAGCATGACCAGGGGCACGGCGGCCAGACCCGCCGTTTCCGGAGACTTCGCCGCCAGGCCCAGGGCGACGGTGAGCCAGCCGGCGGCGAAGCCGAGGAGCACGACGATGCCGGCCACGCCGAGCCAGTGGGTGAGGCTGGCCGATGGGTTGAATCCCAGCAGGAAGGCCACCCCGATGAGGGCGGCGATGGCGACGAGGTTGGTCAGGACGCTGGCGACGACGTGACCGGTCAGCACCGCACCGCGGGAGACGTCCATGACTTTGAACCGGTTGATGATGCCCTTGGTCATGTCGGAGTTCACCGCCGTCGCGGTGGCGCCGAGCCCGTAGCAGACGGCCAGCAGGATCAGTCCGGGTGTGGCGTAGTCGATGTAGTCGACGCCGACGTTGAAGGCGTCGCCGAACATGTACACGAACATCAGCATGATGATGATCGGCATCAGCACGGCGTTGAAGACCGAGGTCGGGTTCCGGGCGATGTGCTTGAAGTTGCGACGCAGCATGATCATCGAGTGGGACTTGGTGCTCATTTCGCGGCCACCTCCGTGGTGCGCCCGGTCAGGGCGAGGAAGACGTCATCGAGGTCGGGTGTGTGTACCGAGCACTCCTCGGCGGTGAGGGAGTACTCGTCGAGCCGGTCCAGCAGGGTCCGCAGCGATCTCGTCCCGCCGTCGCTGGGAACCCGCAAGGCCAGCGTCTCGTCGTCGCGGGTGGCGTCGGGCAGGACCCGAGCGGCCGTGTCGAGCTCGGTGACGGTGGTGAACCGGAGCCGGACGTGGGTTCCGGGGATCTGCCGCTTGAGGTCGTCGGGGGCGCCCTGGGCGACGAGGCGGCCCTGGTCGAGCACCGCGATCCGGTCGGCGAGTTGGTCGGCTTCCTCGAGGTACTGGGTGGTGAGGAAGATGGTCACCCCGTCGGCGACCAGGCCACGGATGATCGACCACATGGTGCGGCGGCTGCGCGGGTCCAGCCCGGTCGTCGGCTCGTCCAGAAAGATGATCCGCGGGTTGCCGACCAGCGTCATCGCCAGGTCGAGCTTGCGGCGCATACCACCGGAGTAGGTCGAGGCGGGCTTGCCCGCCGACTCGGTCAACTCGAACCGGTCCAGCAACTCGGCGACCATCCGCTTGCCGCCACCGGAGGCCCGGTTCAGATCCACCATCAGCTGCAGGTTCTCGCGCCCCGTCAGCAGCTCGTCCACCGCCGCGAACTGACCGGTCACCCCGATCGCCGCCCGCACCGCCTTCGCCTCGGTCGCCACGTCATGCCCGGCGACCCGTACCGTCCCACCGTCGGCCTTGATCAACGTGGTCAGCACGTTCACCGTCGTCGTCTTGCCCGCCCCGTTCGGGCCGAGCAGCGAGAACACCGTTCCCGCCTGGACATCGAGGTCGACGCCGTCGAGCACGACCTTGTCCTTGTAGGCCTTCCGCAGCCCGGAGACCGTAATCGCTGAAGCTGTCATGCGGACAACTGTCGGGGTCGAGCCTGTCACCCCCCTGACACGCCGCTGACACGACCACTGACACGCGTACGCGTTCCTGGCCGGCCACCAGGCGGAGGTACGCGGTACCGGACTCGGCCGCGACCTCGCCGGAGCCCCGCCTCAGCCGGTTCCCCTACGACCGGGGGGCCGGGTCGGCGGCCCAGGCGGCCGCGACCAGGGATGGGAGGACGTGTGCCGCGGTGCCGCGCAGGTTGACGGCGCAGACCCGGTCGAGCGGGGTCGGCTCCGGGTTGACCTGGATCACGGCGGCGCCGGAGCGTGCCGCGATCCGGGGGATCTCCGCGGCCGGGTACACGACGCCGGAGGTGCCGACGGCAAGGAGCAGGTCGCAGGCGGCAGCGGCTTCGACCGCGGCGGTGAAGGCCGCCTCGGGCAACATCTCGCCGAACCACACCACGCCCGGGCGGACGAGCGTCCCGCAGGACGTGCACCGTGGCGGCGCGATCCGGCGGCCGTCGTGCGGCTGCGCGGGCTCGCCATCCGGTGCGTCGGCGTCGGCGTCGGCGGCGTCGTCGATGGTTGCCGGATGGGCAGCAGCGGCCACGCAGCGGGGCGCGAAGAGGCTGCCGTGCAGGTGGATCGGAGCCGGGCTGCCGGCCCGTTCGTGGAGGTCGTCGACGTTCTGCGTGATGACTGTCGTGCCGGGGATCCGGGCCTCGATGGCGGCGATGGCGAGATGGCCCGGATTCGGTTCGGCTCGCCGTACCCGCGTGCGCCGCCATTCGTACCAGCCCCAGACCAGGTCCGGATCGGCGTGGAAGGCCGCCGCGGTGGCGAGCTCGCGGGCGTCGAACCGCGCCCACAGGCCGGTGAGGTCGTCACGGAAGGTGGGCACGCCGCTCTCGGCGGAGATCCCGGCGCCGGTGAGGACGACGACCCGGCGCGCGTCACCGAGAAGTTCGGCGGCGCGATGCGGCAGAGCCTCTTCCATGTGGAGATCCTGCCAGCACGTCGACGGCGGCCGGTGCGCGACAGGTAGTCGGAGAGCACGCCTCGTGACGAGCTTCGCTGCCGGCCTGGTCGTCGGCGTAGGGTCACCCGGTGACCGTGTACGACATCGCCGCCGGACTGCCCTCGATCGACCGGCTGCGGGAGCGGTGCAAGGCGCTCGCCATGCTGGAACGCGTCATCGACGGCGGGGAGCCGTACTACGCCTACACCTCCGCGTGGGGGGAGGACGAGGCGGGGTTGATGAGCAACGGCAGCGGCGACGAGTGGGCTGTCGTGTTCACCACCGGCGGCGTGTTCATCCGGGTCTTCGATCACGAATCGGCGATGTCGCCCTACGGCGATCCGGACCACGGGCTGTGGCCGGGACTGCTCGACGGACTCCCATCGACGTTGCGCCCGCAGGTGCGGGAGCCCGCGTTCTGTGATGAGACGGGGCAGTTCCTCGCCACCGCGGTTCTGTGGCGGCTCGCCGGTGACGACCGCTGGCACGCGGGGGAGGGCATCACCTTCCCGCCGCCGATCGGGCCGTACGACGACACCGGGCCCGACGGCGCCGCCATGCTTGAGATCCTGTTCGACGACATCGTCGACCGGTACGTCGAGTTCGCCAGGGACTACCACGAGATCGAGGTGGACCGGGCGGCGGTCGCGCACGTCGTCGCGCATCGACCGCTCACCGACGCGGTGATCCGAGCCCTGAACCCGCACCTGACCGTCGCCCGGTTGGGCGAGGATCTCAGCACCATCGGGTACCCGGTAGCGGCGTGACGGCAGGCCCGCCGACGCCCGGGCAGAAACCTACGCGGGGACACCCGCCGGGCTCCGGGGCTGCGCGCGGAAGGTGGTGCGGTACGCCTGTGGCGCCACCCCGCTGAGTCGCTTGAACTGGGCACGGAACTGCGCCGGCGAAGCGAAGCCGACCAGGTGGGCGATCCGGTCGACGCCGAGGTCGGTGCTCTCCAGGAGTTCCTGCGCCCGGCGGATGCGCACGGCGGTGACCCACTGCATCGGGGTGCGGCCGGTCTCCTCGTGGAAGCGCCGGTTGAGCGTGCGCACGCTGAGCCTGGCGTGGGCGGCCACGTCGGCCAGTGTCAGTTTCTCGTGGGCACGGGACTCCAGCCATTCCAGGACCGCGCCGAGGCCGATCTCCGCGGCCCGCACGCCGGGGCGCACGATGAACTGCGCCTGCCCGCCGTCGCGGTGCAGTGGCGCCACCGCCTGCCGTGACGCGTCCGCGGCGACCGCGGCGCCATAGTCCCGGCGCACCAGGTGCAGGCACATGTCCACGCCCGCGGTCGCCCCGGCCGACGTGACGAACTGGCCGGTGTCGACGTACAGCACCTCGGGGTCCACCTCGACGGCCGGGAAGGTCGCCCGCAACTGCTCGGCGGCGGCCCAGTGGGTGGTGGCCCGCCGGCCGTCGAGCAGCCCGGCCGCGGCGAGGGTGAAGGTGCCCACGCAGATCGACGCGATCCGGGTACCGGCGGCCGCGGCGGCCCGCAGCGCGTCCAGGACCGCGGTGGGCACGGGCGCGGCCGGGTCGTACCGGCCGGGCACCACGACGGTGTCGGCGCCGGCGAGCGCGTCGAGGCCGTGGTCGACGGCCAGCCGCAGCGGACCGGCGTGGACCATCGGCTCGCTGCCGCAGACCAGTACCCGGTAGCCGGCCTGGCCGCCCGGCAGCCGCACCTGGCCGAGCACCTCGATCGGCGTGGCAAGGTCGAACGCGATCGTGTCCGGCAGCGCCAGGACGCACACGGTGTGCACGGCGACCTTCCTCTGGTCGAGGGGATGCGGCAGGAAACAGTCGGACGCTGGCAATCTTGCCACTGGTCGCACTCCCAGCGAGCCCCGAGGATCGACGGGGTGATGGTGCAGATCGTGTTGTTCGACGGGTTCGACCCACTCGACGTCATCGCGCCCTTCGAGGTCCTCTCGGCCGGAAGCGACGCGGCTGGAGGGGCCCTGGCGGTGGAACTCGTCGCCGCGGAGGGCGCACGGGAGGTGGTCAGCGGTACCCGAGGCCTGACCCTGCGGGCGACCGCGCGGCTGGACCCGGACCGGCCGGGCTATGTCGTGGTACCCGGTGCCAGCGGGCCCACGACCGGCGACCCCGACCAGGGCGCGGTGACGATACCCGTGCTGCTGGCGCGGTTCGCCGAGTCGGCGGCGGCACCCCTGCTGCTCGCCGCCCTGCGCAACCCCGCGGTGACTGTCGCGGCCGTCTGCGGCGGATCGCTCGCCCTGGCCATGGCCGGCCTGATCGAGGGACGCCACGCGGTGACCCACGTGCTCGGCATGGACGTGCTCGACGCGACGGGCGTACACGCGGTGTCGGCCCGGGTCGTCGACGACGGCGACCTGATCAGCGCGGGTGGCGTCACCTCCGGCCTGGACCTCGGGCTGCACATCCTGGAACGCGAGTTCGGCCCGCGGGTCGCGCACGCCGTCGAAACCCTCTTCGAGTACGAGCGGCGCGGCATCGTCTGGCGCAACGCCGGCCGCACGCCCATCACCATCTGAACGGAGCTGTCGTGCACTCCATCCTCGGCACCTGGGACGTCAGCCTGAAGACCCCGATCGGCACCCTGCGCGCCGCCTATGTCTTCAGTGACACCGGCGGCGTGCTCGCCGGCACCGCGTCGACGACGGCGGAGACGGTGCCGCTGGCCGCACTCGTCTGCGACGGCCCCCGGGTGACCTGGCGGCAGTCGGTGACCCGCCCGATGCGCCTCAACCTCGATTTCGACGTGGTCGTGGACGGGGACACCTTCACCGGCCACTCCCGCGCGGGACGCCTGCCCCGCACCACGGTCACCGGCACCCGCCGCGGGTGAACCGGGCCGTCCCGCGCCGCCGGAGGTCGCCACCGCCACCTCGCTGCCACCGGTCGGCGCGGATGGTGCGGTCCGGCGGCGTCATCCGTCGCCGGCACCGCGAACGCTCAGGTGCGATGATGCGGCTCGTGCCTTCCTCGCCTTCAGATCCGCCCGACTACCGCGGCGTGCGACTCGCCTACGACACAGTGGCGGGAGACTACGCCTCGTACCTGCCGGACACGCGTGCCGAAGCGCCACTCGACCTCGCCATGGTCGACGCCTTCGCGGCGGCGGTGGCGTCCGGTGGCGACGCGCGGGTCCTCGACGCCGGATGCGGCGCGGGGCGGATGAGCCGGTACCTCGCCGAGCGCGGGTGTCTGGTGGAGGGGGTCGACCTGTCGTCGAGCATGGTCGCCATGGCCCGGCGCGACCACCCCGACCTGGTGTTCACCGTCGGTTCCCTGACCGACCTGCCCTATCCGGACGACCGGTTCGCCGGCGTGCTGCTGTGGTACTCGATCATCCACACCCCGCCCGCCGGCCAGGCGCGCATCTTCGCGGAGGCCGCCCGGGTGCTCCGCCCGGGTGGCCACCTGCTCGTCGGGTTCCAGTCCGGCGAAGGTACCCGCGACGTGTCCGCCGCGTACCGCCGGTTCGGCCACGAGATCCAGCTCGAGCGCTACCTCGTCACGGCTGACCAGATCGCACCGCGGCTTGCGGCCGTGGGGCTGCGAGAGGTGTGTCGCCTGGTCCGCCGTGCCGAGCGCACGGAGCGGGACGATCAGGCGTTCCTGCTGGCCAAGGCCCCTTGACCGCGGCGGGCCCCGCAGCCGACGGCCCGGCCGCCAGTCGCCTCCTGCCGGCCGGACCGCCCGAGCCGCCGTTACCGGGCCGTGTGCGCGAGGACGGCGGCGGCCAGTTCCTCGTGCACCTCCGGCGGCAGCGTGTGGCCCATGCCCGCCACGATCATCAGCCGCGCCCCCGGGATCTGCTCGGCGATGAGCGCGCCGTGGCCCGGCTTGACCGGCTCGTGGCTGCCCTCGATGACCAGTGTGGGCGCCTTCACCTGGTGCAGCACGCCCACCGGCTCGAAGTCGGGCTTGGCCATGGCGGCCAGCCGGTGGTTGGCCACCGCCGACAGGTCGCGGGCCCGGTCGTAGATCCGTTCCTGCAGGCGCCGCGCCGCGTCCTCGTCGAACGGCAGCCCGGTGCCGTGCAGCAGGCGCTGCTCGGCGATCATGCCGTCGATCCGGGCGCGCCGGTCCTCCGGCGGTGGGGCGGCCATCAGCGTGCGGTAGAAGGCGACGAACTCCGGCGCCGGCTCGGGCAGGCTCCCCTCGGGTTGCGGTTGTCCCATCAGCGCCCGCATGATCACCTGACCCTCGCCGCCGCCGAGCGGGGAGGAGCCGATGACGGTCAGCGAGCGCACCCGCTCGGGCCGCTCCACGGCGACGAACTGGCCGAGTAGGCCGCCCGCCGAGTGGCAGACCAGGTGCGCGCTCTCCAACCCGTGGGCATCCAGCACGCGGTAGACGTCGTCCTTGATGTCGTCCCAGGTGTACGGCTCCGCCGCGAAGTCGACCGGGTCCGACCGGCCGGTGTCGCGGTGGTCGTACCGGATCACCCGGCGGCCCCCGGCGACGAGGCGGCCGACGAACTCGTCCGGCCACAGGACGCCCTGGGACATCGACCCCATGATCAACAGGATCGGCTCATCGGTCGCGGCGCCGAACTCTTCACTCCAGATGTTCACCTCATGCATGCCTCAGAGCATGTCCTCTTCCGTTACTGGCGCCTTCTGTAGAACTACTAGTCGCGCCAGTTCCGTACGGGAGCCGATGCCCAGCTTCGGATAGATCTTGTACAGGTGGTACTCGACCGTGCGTGGGCTCAGGATCAGTTGGGCGGCGATCTGCTTGCTCGACAACCCGTCGGCGACCAGGCCGGCGATCCGCAGCTCCTGCGGGGTCAGGGCGTCGAGCACGGCCGGCGGCGGGGCCTGCCCGCTCTCGCCCGCCGCCCGCAGCTCACCTTGTGCGCGCCTCGCCCATGGCCGCGCGCCCGCCCGCTCGAACGTCTCCCACGCCATCCGCAGATGCGCCCGCGCCTCGCCCGGCCGCTGCGCGCGGCGCAGCCGCTCACCCAGCAGCAGCGCCGTCCTGGCCGCCTCGAACGAGTTGGTGTGCAGCCGCAACGCCTCGGTGAAGGCGTCCTCGGACGACTCGACCAGACCCCGGCAGCGGGCCAGCAGGGCGTGTGACTCGGGCGTCGCGGCGTGCGCCGACGCCCGCTGGTACGCCGCGAGCGCTGCCCGCGCACCCGCATCGTCCCCCGCGCCCACGGCGGCCTCCACGCGATCCGGCGCCGTCCGCCACGTCACGACGGGATGCCCGACGCCCGGTCCCGCCGCGGCGAGGGCCGTGAAACGGTCGTGCGCCGCCGCGTGGCGTCCCAGGCACAGGTCGAGCAGCGCCAGCGCGTACGCGGCGACCCCCGCCCGCAGACCCACCCGGTGCGGTACGGCGATGGCCAGCGCCTCGCGGGCCTGCCGTTCGCAGGTCTCCTCGTCGCCGCGCAGCGCCGCCAGCACCGCGAGGTTGGCCAGGTGCGCGGCCACGGTGTTCTCGTAGCCGGCCTCGCGGGCCAGTTCCAGGCCCTCCTCGGAAACGGCCTGGCTGCTCACCAGCCGCCCCGCCAGGCGCTCAGCCGTCGCGACGAACTCCAGTACGACCGGCAACTGCCCGGTCATCCCGGAGACCCGGCCCACCCGACCTGCCCGGTCGGCCATCTCGGCCGCCAGATCCGACTCACCCAGCTGGCTGGCCGCGGCCGCCGCCCACAGGTACTCCGCCGCCTCCCGCAGCTCGCCGACCCGCGCCAGCGCCCGCCGCAACAGGCTCGGCCCGGCCGCGTCGCCGCCCAGCGTCAGGCCGATCCCGGCCACCGTGTCCCGCAGGAATCCGGCGGGATGCGCGGCCGCCCGGCGACCGAGCTCGATGATGGCCGCCGTGTCGCCGACGTACGAGGCGGCCTCCGCGGCATCGGCCAGCATGTCCAGGCGGTCGCCGGCCGCCAGGATCCGCAGGGCCTCGGCGGCGTTGCCGGAGTTCAGCTCGAACCGCCCCCGGACCTGGGCAATCTCCATGACGAGGCCGGCATCCGCGCCGGCCAGATCGCGGGCCTCGGCCAGCAGCGACTCCGCCTGCCCCGGACGGCCACCGAGCCAGGCCGCGACGGCGGCGTCCTTCAAGCGGGTGGCACGGGCGTACGGCTCGGGGGTCAGCTCGGCGGCCCGGGCCAGGGCGGTGGCGGCGGTGCCGTACCCACCGCGGTCGCGCGCCCGCTCCGCGGCGGCCACCAGTTCGGCGGCGACCCGCTCGTCCCGGCCCAGGGCGGCGCCGGCCAGGTGCCAGGCGCGGCGGTCGCCCTCGGTGAGCTCCGCCAGTACGGCATGCGCCCGGCGGATCTCGGCGGGGCTGGCCGCCTCGTACACCGCCGACCGGATGAGCGGATGGCGGAAGTGCACGCGCGTGCCCGTGAGCTCGGCCAGCCCGGCTTCCTCCAGCTCGGCCAGCGCTGACCGCCCCGTCCGAACCCCCGGGTCGGCTTCCGGCCGTGCCGTTCGCGGGGCGGACAACCGGTCGGTGGCGCGCAGCACCAGGTCGAGGCCGGCCTCCAGGGCGGCGACCAGAGCGAACAGCCGGGCAGCGGCGGACAACGCGGCCACCCGGTCGCCGAACAGCCGGACACCACCGGGCAGCGGGTCGGGCAGCGGTTCGCGGCCGGCGAGCTGCGCGGGCGTCAGGCGGGCGGCGATCTCACCCAACGCGAGCGGGTTCGCGCCGGTCAGCGTGACGAGTTCCCGCGCCACCCCAGGCGGCACCGCCCAGCGGGACGCCAGCAGCTCGACCGCCGCGGCCGCGGGCAGGCCACGCACGTCCACCGTCACCGGCGCACCCTTGACGGGGGCGTCGCCCCGCACGGCGAACAGCATCGCGATCTTTTCGGTCCGCAGCCGCCTGGCGGCGAACAGCAGTGCGTCGGCCGATGCCCGGTCGACCCACTGGAAGTCGTCGATCACGCAGATCAACCCGTCCGGTGCGGCGGCTTCGGCCAGCAGCGAGAGCACGCCCGCGCCCAGCAGGTACCGATCACCCGCGGTGCCGGCGGCCAGCCCCAGCGCCGCCCGCACCGCGTCGCGCTGCGGTTCGGGCAGCGCGTCGAGCGAGCCGGTCACCGGCCACAGCACCTGGTGCAGCGCTGCGAACGCGAGGTCGGACTCGGCCTTGACGCCGGTGGTCCGCAGCACGCGCATCGCGCCGCCGCGCGCGGCCGCCGCCTCGAGCAGGGCCGTCTTGCCCACGCCTGCCTCGCCCTGCAACACCACCGCACCGCCGACGCCGGCGCGCGCCCGGGCGATCACCTCGTCGAGTTCGCTGATTTCCGCGGATCTGCCGTACAGCACGGACACCGACTCTAGGAGACCACCAGGCTGAGCCGGGGCGCGGCTGGTTCGGCCGGTTCGTCAGGTGCGGCACCAGCGCGAGGCCGACGGAGACCACCGCCAGCGCGGTCGCCACCCCGAGGATCGGGCCGCCGGCGGGGTCCGTGACCCGGTCCAGGACGAGCTTGGTGAGCCAGGCCGCCAGCACCGGAAGTGCGCCGGCGATCGGCGCGAGCACGACGTACGCCAGGTCGGCCCGCCCCCGCCCGCCAGACCACCGCGACCGCCCGGGCGGTCCGGGCAATGCTGATCATGGCGAGAGGGTACGGACGGCACCTCCAGGGGCAGCTACAGCGCCGGTGCAGGTGGTTAGACCCGGGTGACCCGGACGGCGTCGGCCACGACGTAGCCGGCGGCGCTGGTCCACCGGCTCACCGCGACCAGGTTGCGGTCACCGGCGGCGAGCGGGAAGGTGCCGAGCGAGCGCCAGACGCCACCGTTGGAGCGCTGGTCCAGGGTGACCGTCTGGTTGCCGGAGGCGGTGACGACGACGTGCGGGGCCGAGCCGTTGTAGCCCGGGTCGGCCGGGTGCCGCACCTCGACCCGGTAGTTCCCGGCCGCCGGGATGTCGACCTTGAACCAGGCGGCGTCGCTGGCGAGGGTGGGGTTGGCGAAGCGGTAGTCGGCCCCGTAGCGCTGGCTGGAGTAGGACGACGTGCCCCAGTTGGTGCTCGCCGTGAACCGTCCCGCGGTGGCGTTGTCCACGATGACGCTGAAGGCGGGCGGGTTGGTGGTGCCGAGCCCCAGGTAGCTGGCGATGCCCTGGGCGTGCCCGCGGGCGGTGGCGGTGATGAAGTCGGCCCGTTTGAGCAGGTTCGCGTCGGCAAGGGTGTCGATGAAGAGGTTCTCGGTGAGCACCGCGGGCATTGTCGTCTCGCGCAGCACGTGGAAGTTGGCGGTCTTCAGCCCCCGGTCGGTGACCGAACCGATCGACCGCATGCCGGCGATGACCCTCGGGTGCAACGCGTTGTGCAGGTTGATGGTGGCGGCGTCCGTCGTCGGGTACCGGTAGCTCTCGAAGCCGGTGCCGCCCCCGGAGTTGATGTGCACACTCACGAAGAGGTCGGCGCCCCAGGCGTTGGCGTCGTCGGTGCGGTAGGCCAGGCTGCGGGTGATGTCGGTGGTCCGGGACATGCGGACGTCGACGCTCCAGTTGGCCAGCAGGATGCTGCGCAGTTGCAGGGAGATGTCGAGCGTCAGGGCCTTTTCCTGCAACCCGTTGCCGACCGCCCCGGAGTCGGTGCCGCCGTGGCCGGGGTCGAGGTAGACCTTGGGTACGGCGGCCCGGGCGGGACCCCCGATGACGGGGACGGCCGCGACGCCGGCGAGGGCCGCCAGCAGGGTGCGCCGCCGCAACGCGGAGTCATCGAACATGTGCACCTCTCAGGGGAGAGTCGGGGAGATCATCGATGCGGGCAATATAGCGAAACATCGATGCACATGAAAGATGTCTACGTCCGGCGGTAGAGTGATGGAAGGTTTCCGCCTAAACCGGGGCCGGTGCGGCCGTCCGGGCGTGCCACCCGGACGGCCGGGCCGGCGAACCGGTCCCGGCCGTCCGCGTTCCGTTGGCGGAACTACCGGTCGAGCGGCTCGATCCAGATGTTGCGGTACTGGACCGGGTTGCCGTGGTCCTGCAGCCGGATCGCGCCCGCCGCCGGCCCCTCGGGGCGGCTGCCGCCGGTGGGGCCGAGGATCTCGACGTCGTCGTGCACCGTCACGCCGTTCCAGACCACGGTGACGCGCGGGTTGGCGACCTTCTGGCCGGCCGCGTCGTAGCGGGCCTGCCGGTAGACGATGTCGTACGTCTGCCAGGTCTCCGGCCGCAGCGCCGCGTTCACGTCGGGGGCCTTCTGGTTGTAGATCGCCGCCGCGTCGTTGACCTGCGGCGGGTCGATGCCGAAGGAGTCCAGCACCTGGATCTCGTAGCGGTCCTGCAGGTACACGCCGCTGTTGGCGCGCGCCTGGCCGGTCACGTCCGGCGGGTACAGCGGCAGGTTGAACTCCACGTGCAGACGGAAGTCGCCGAAGGCCTGCACCGTGCGCAGGTCCCCGTTGCGTACCGTCATCGCGCCGTCGGCGACGGCCCACTCGGGTTCGCGCCCGTCGGTGTGCTGCCACTCGGTGAGGTCGCCACCGCCGAACAGCGTGATCCGCTGCCCGTGCGGCCGGACGGCGAGCACGTCGAGGTTCACGTGCCCGGAGTCCGCGGCCTCCTTGCGGTACTCGACCAGGTTGCGGCCCTCGCGCAGGCGTGCCGTCGTGGTGACCGTGCCCCATTCCTCCCAGGTCACTGTGGAGGGGAAGACCGTCTGCTCCACCCGTTCACCGTTGACGTACAGGCTGAGCTGCTTCTCACCCGAGTAGGGGTTCGGGCCGTTGCTGTAGCGCATCGACAGGTCGTAGGTGCCGCTCTCGCGTACGTCGACGGAGATGCGGGTCGACGAGCCGTCCTGGGCGAATCCGGCGGCGAAGCCGGCACCGGAGTAGGCGGCGTGGTCGGTGGCCATCCCGACGCCGACGGTACGACCCTCCTCGGCCTCGAAGAACGTCTGCGGCTGCACCACCCGACCCGGGATCTCGTTGAGCGTGTACCAGGCCTCAGTGTTCCACAGCTCCTCCCCGTCGGCGGAGGAGAACGGACGCGGCGACCGGACGTGCACCACGCGGTTCTCCTTCAGACCCGGAATCCGGAGCTTCACGGTGCGGCGGTCGGCCGACAGCTCGGCCGTGGCCACGTCGAGCGTCTCCAGGTCGAGCTTCGGGCCGCCGTACTGGCTCGTCGCGCCGTAGCGCCACTGCGTCACCTGGTACGCGTCGGCGAGCTGCTGCGCGGTCTCGGCCGACAGCGGCTCGGTGTACTCCAGCTCGAACCCGACGTGCGAGGCGCGCATCCGCTTGACCTCGAAGACCGAGGTGCCGTTGGGGGTGAGCTTCTGCAGGCCGTAGGTGAGCTTGCCCTCCTGACCCCAGTTGCCGCCGGCGCCGAGGCCGCCCACGTAGAGCGCGCCATCGGGGCCGAGGGTCACCTCGTTGATGCCGGACTCCAGGCCCTGCGTGTGCCGGAACACCGCGCCCTGGTACTGGCCCTCGACCTGCTCCAGGAAGACGCGCTGCAAACCCCCGTAGGTGACGTCGCCGACGACCAGTTGCCCCGCGTACGGCCCCTGCTTCAGCAGCACCGGCGTGGACGGCGAGTTGGCGATCTCGTTCTGCGGGAGCCAGACGACGGGGCGCGTCACCGCCTCGTCGTCGAACGGGCCGGCGGGCGTCGTGTAGTGGTTGTAGAACGCCCCCTGCCTGATCTGGACCAGCTTCGACGCGGGTAGCCAGCCACCCTGGTTGTCGGTGACGAGGACCTCGCCCGCCGGCCCCCAGCCGATCCCGTTCGGAGTACGCAGCCCGCCGGCGACGTACGTGATCTCGCCGGTCCTGGCGTTCACCTTGATCGAGGTGCCGCGGTTCGGGGCCGGCTGGGGCACGGTGGTGGCGCCACCGTAGTTGATGGCCACCGAGAGGTTGAGGTAGAAGTACCCGTCCCGGTGGAGCAGGCCGAACGCGAACTCGTGGAAGTTGCGGCCCCAGGGCCAGGTCGCCACGGTCTGGTAGTCGTCGGCGTCGCCGTCGCCATCGGTGTCGCGCAGGGCCGTCAGCTCGTGCTTCTGGCTGACGTAGACGGTGCCGTCGACCACCGCCACGCCCTGGGGTTCCCGCAGCCCCTGCGCGAACCTGCGGTAGGTCACCTGGTCGGGTCCGGTGGTCCCGGTGGCGCCCTCGACCACGTAGACCTCGCCGGTGGCGTTGTCGGTGCCGCCCCAGGTGGAGACGACCAGGTCGCCGTCGGGCCGGAAGGCCAAGCCGGTGACCTGCGGCTGGAACCCGTCGGGGCGCAGGTCGGTGAGGGTGTAGCCCGGGTGCACCCGGTCGAGCGGCAGGCCGTCGCCGGCCGAGTCGGTGGCGCCCTCGCAGTACTTCCACCCGGGTGCGGTGACGCGTACGACGCCGGCGTCGGTGCTCAGCGCGGTGGTCGGCACCAGCTCGAAGCCGTCGGCGCCGGGGACGCGCCACTCGAGCCGCAGCACCTGCCCGCCACCGTTCTCGAAGAACTCGACGAACAACGGGTGCAGGCCGGCGGTCAGGGTGACCGACCCGTCCTTCGAGGTCTCGCCGTGCAGACCGTCGTGGTCGACGACGAGCTGGTCGCCGATGGTCAGGCGCGACCCGTCGTCGCTGGTCAGCCGGAACGTGTAGGCACCGTCGGCGGGCACGGTGAGGTTGCCGGTGACGTGGCTGATGAAGCGGTCGGCGAGGCCGAACTCGTCCGTGCTGGTCCAGTTGATCTGCGGCATGAGTTTGTCGACGTTCGGGGTCTGCGCGGCCTTGAGGGTGCACAGCGCCGACAGCGGGACGCCCATGTCGTACGAGCGGAGGGTGACGCCGGGCTCCTGCGGCGGGACGTCGGCGGCGACGGGTGCGGCCGTCGCCGGGGTGGGGAGTGCGGCGAGCAGGGTCGCCAGGGCGGCAGCTGCCGCGGTGAGGATCGGGCGGCGTCGTCGCCGTCGGTTCGGTGTGGTCATGGTTCCTCCTCCCGGCAGGGAAGAAGCCGTGCCACTTTCTCCCCCACGACCAGTCACTACGATTTCGCTGCGCGAAAGATCGATCGCAGACACTAGCACTTTCCATCGATCCAAGGAAACTTTTCGATGTTCGGGAGAAAGTCCGGTGTGGGCGCTCCGGCCGGAGGTGGCCGGTGACGTAGCGACAGGTGCCAACCAACGGTCAGCGGAGGCCGTAGACCTCGACCTCGAAGACCCGCGCCAGACCGTCGGTGGGACTGGGCTCGGTGAACACGACGCGGACCTGCTCGACCCCCGTCGGTGCGCCAATCAGGTCGACGTTCGCCGGGCTGGCGACGTTCTGCTCGACCGAACCGACCGGCCGCCAGGTTCCCTCGACCAGGACCTCCACCCGGAAGGCCCGCACCCGCAGCGCGTCGGAACCGGCCACGCCGCTGTAGAGGGCGAGCCGGGACAGCGTCGCGGGCCGGCCGAGGTCGAGGGTGAAGGTCGGCGACGGGTCGCCAGATCCGGAGATCCACCGGGCGCCGGTCCGGTTGCCATCCACCGCGTTGACCGCGACGTTGGTGGAAAGCACCGAACTGGCCGTCACGTCGGCGTCCCGAGCGAGATTGTCCCCGCCCGTACGGACCTGCAGGGTCAGCGGTATCTCCAGTCGGTGCCCGCCCCGCGTGTACGAGACCGTCAGCGGGAGCTGCCCGTCCTGCTCCGCATCGGCGGGCACTCGCACCTCGATGGTGGCCGTGGCCGCCTGCCCGTCGGGCAGCCGCTCGACGTCCTGCCGGGTCCGCGTCTGCCACCCGACGGGCGCCTCGGTGCGGACCGCGAGTCCGGTGACCGGACCGGGACCGTCGTTGCGGACCCGCAGCACGGCGGTGCCCGACCGGCCGGGTAGGACGGTGATCCGGGAGTCGTCCAGCCCGGCGTACAGTCCGGCCGGGGCGGGTGGCTCGTTCGCCGAACCGACGGCCAGGTAGGCGACGTCCAGCTCCGGCACCGTGCGTCCGGTCGCCACGTCGGCGATGGTGGCCCCCCACCTGGTGTTCGCCACGTTGGTGGGGCGGTAACCCCGGGTGCCGCGGATCACGATCCCGCTGCTGTCGCGGATGCCCATCGCGTACGGGTAGGGCCCGAGGACCGTCGCCACCCGGAAGAACACCGTGTTGGCGAAGAGCACGTCGTGGACGTCGTCCAGTTCGACCGCCTGGGAGCGCCACCCGTAGATGTGGTCCTCGGTCTGCAGAGCGTGCAGCTCCCAGTTGCGCACCCGGCGCAGTACGACCTCGCGGTGCTCGTGGTGCTCCACCGACACCTCGTACATGCGGCCCCGGACGGCGGTGTCCTCGACCAGGAACCCGTTGTCGGCCCAGCCCGCCACGCTCCAGATGTTGGCGAAGGTCCCGCCGCCACCCTTGACCCAGAAGCTGTACTTGTGCCGGCCCCGGTACTGGTAGCCGGGGTCGCCCGCGCCCGGGTCGTCAGGGTCGGTCTCCTCCGAAGCCCACTTCACGAACTGGGTCGCGATGTCGGCGAGATGGCTGTGCGCGCCGGACTGCCAGAGCACGTGCACGGAGCCTGCGGTCTGCCGCGCCGAGTCCAGGCCGAGACCGATGACCTGGTTGGTACCGCCGGGCGGGGTCTGGATCATCGGTCGGGGACGGTCGGGGTCGGCGAACGCCGCGTGACCATCCGGCAACGTGAGCCACGTCTGGCGTGGGTGCAGGCCGATCAGGTTGCTCTGCGGTCGCAGCCGCAGCGTGTCCCCGATCAGATACTCGCCCATCGGCACGTACACGGTGTCGTGCTGGTCGATGGCCTGCTGGAAGATGGCGTGGTCGTCGCTGGTGCCGCTGCCCACCGTGACGCCCCTCGCGGCCGCGAACTCGGCCAGGTTGACCCAGTCGTCGCTCGGCGGCGGCAGGGGGATGTCGGAGCGCAGCAACCGGTGGAAGCTCGCCGGTGCGGCCGGTGTCGCCGAGACCAGCACCTGGTCGCTGCGCCGCTCGCCGTCACCGAGCGCGTCGCTGACGCGCAGCCCGAGCGTGGCGTCCCGGACCAGGTAGGACGGGCCGGGGCCGGCCCAGGTGCGTCCGCTCGGGGCGGTGGTGAGGAGGGCACCCACCCCGGCCACTCCGGTCTGGACGACGTTGAGCTGGTTCTGGGCACGAACCAGCTCCGGCTCCTCGGTTGCCGGGACCGAGTCGCTGTCGTTGAGTGTGATCGCCGCCCCGGCGATGTCCTCGAAGACGGAATCCTGCACGTAGAGCCGCTGTGTCTGGCCGGGGGTGGCGACGATGCCGGCGGGCGTGTGGGCGATGCGGTTGCGGATCAGGCTCAACTTGCTGTCGGTGTGCAGCTTGACGGCTGCGTCGCGTTGTCCCTCGAACGTGGTGTCGAGCACTGTCGTCTGCCAGCCCGGTGAGGCGGCGTAGGCCAACATGCCGAACCGGCCGCCGTGGACCTTGACCCGCTGGATCAGGTTGGCGTTGTGGTCGATGCCGGCATAACCGTCGCCGACATGGATGTCGAGGTCCTGCAGGAGGAACATCTGGGCACCGCTGAACCGGACCGCCACGGCCGCCGGGTTGCCCGCGCCGATGCGGATGTCGAGGTTGACCAGGCCGGTGCCGAAGGTGTCGTTGTTGCCGAAGGTGCGGGCCGTGCCGGGCTGGAAGGGCCGGCGCACGGCCGCGAACAGGAAGGACTCGGTGCCGTCCTGGAAGCCCGGGGTCGATTCGCCGAGGTGGAACTCGGGCCGGGTGGCTCCGAAACCGATCACGCGTACCGAGGCGTGCAGGTCCACGCGTCGGGAGAGGCGATAGCGGCCCTCCGGCACGAAGACCACCCCGCCGCCGTCGCCGACGGTCACGTCCCGTGCCCCGCCGACGATGTTGCCCAACCAGTTCTGCCCGCCGCGGCGGGACGCCTCGTCGATCGCCGCCTGCAGCGAGGCCGTGTCGTCGCCGATGCCGTCGCCGTGCACCGGGAACTGCTCGCTGCCGAGGACGACCGCCGTCGGATCGGTCGGCATCGTCCGGTAGACCGACGTCGACGACGCGGGTCGAGCCGCGGCGGCGGGGCCGGTCGGCGGGACCGCCGCCGTCGCGGCCAGGAGGACGAGGCCGGCCACCAGGCCGACCGCCGTCCGTCCGGGCGCGGGTCGGACCGCGACGGCCCGCCGGGGTGGGGATTCGATCATCGGTACGTCTCCCTACGGTGGCTCGGACGAGGAGGCGGACGGCGACGGCGGCCGTCCGGTCAGGACAGTCGTAGCCGGGGCTCCAGCGTCACCTCGAAGAGTCGGTCCCATGGCAGCTCGACCCGGATCGACTCCACGCGCGTCAGGGGTGCGGTGAACGTCTTCGCGCCCCGCCGGCCCAGCGGGACGTGGTGCCCGGCGAAGTGGTCGGCGAAGTAGCGCTCGGTCAGCGGCACCAGCCGGTCGCGTACCCAGCCGTCGAAGTAGCTCTTCTGTTCAGCGGAGAGCGCGAGCGGATTCCAGCCCTGGTCGCGGGCGTGCGCGTACGCCTCGACCTGCAGCACGTTCTTCCACCCGTCGTCCTTGACGAACCGGTAGAGCAGGTACTCGGCGTGCGCCCGGGCGGGTCCGCGCAGTTCGGGCACGCCGTACCCGCTGCCGGAGGAGCGCAGGTGGGCCCAGCGGGCGGTGCCGTGCCCCAGCGCCAACCCGAGCGCGTTGCCCCCGGTGTTCCACCCCGAGTACGACAGCAGGGTCACCAGGTCCAGCCGGGCCTCCATCCGCGCGACCAGGTCGTGGTCCGCCTTGTTCACGATCAGCGGGTCCACCACGATCACCGGGATGCCGGCGGCCAGCAGCGCGCCGATCCGCCCGACGAAGGCGTCCAGGTCGGTGGCCCGTTGCGCGGGCGCCGCCGAGGGGGTGTTCACGGCGAGCACGATGTCCGCGTCGCCGTCCACCACCCGTCCACCGACGGCACTCACGTGCCGGCGGATGTTCTCCGCGAACGGGATGCCCTCCAGTTGGGCGGTCCACTCCTCGCCGGAGATCCCGGCGTACTCGACCCGGTAGGTCGGCGCCGCGCCGGCGGCGAGCACCCGCGCGACCAGCAGTGCGTCGACCTCGTCCGCGCCAGGGAAGATCTCCACCCGGTCGCCGACGCCGAGCCGGGCCACCAGCGCCTCCAGTTCGACCCGCTCCGCCCGGGCCAGGCCGACGGGCGCGGTGTCGTCCTCGGAGAGCACCAGGTGGTCGATGGTTCCGTCGGCGACCCACTCGACCATCAGCCGGTTGACCTGGTGGTTGCGGGCCCGCGCGGCGAGGTAGTCCTCGACCACCTGGTCCGGGATCTGGGCCCGGACGGTGTCGAGCCGGGCCCGCAGCTCCTCCTGCCCGAGGTTGACCACCTGGTCGTGCAGCTTCGCCCACTCCACCAGCAGGTCCCGGTACGTGTCCAGGTCCGTGCCGGTGCTGGTGATGGCGAGCCGCTGGATGGTGTCGTGCACCTCGATCACCGCACCTGGCCGGGTGGCGCGCAGGTTCCGGATCGCGGCCAGGTTCGCCAGCGCGGCGGCCAGGGTCGGTGCGGCGGTGCGGGAGGCGATCAGGCCGCCGTAGGCGAGCATGCTGACCGAGATCACGTACCCGTCGACGCCGCCGATGGCGCCGAGCCAGCGGGCGATGGCGGCGCCGTCGCCCGGGGTGAGGAAGCGGCCCAGCAGGTCCCGGGGCGGCAGCCGCACCTCGGCGCCGGCGCTCGCCGCGGTCAGCTGCGGGCAGTAGGTGTTGACCGGCCGGTCGTCCAGCGGCACCAGCGCCACCGCCCGCCGCCGGTCGCGTCCCGCGGCGGACGCCGGTCCGCCGATCGTCGCGGCGGCCAGCCCGGCGACGCCGGTGGCCAGGAGGGTCCGTCTCTTCATCTGCTCTCCCTGTTCTCCGGGGCGTCCCCCGCGCGAGGGGTCGCCGGTATGAGCCGGCGGGTGATCCACAGCGGCGAGGTGACGGCGTTGCCCGTCACCACCGCGTGGGCGCCGGTCTCGAACGCCCGCCGGATCTGCTCGGTCGTGCGGTACCGCCCTTCGGCGAGCACCGGCACCGGAAGCCGTGCGACCAGTCGCGCCAGGAGTTCGACGTCGGGCTGGTCCGACCGGGGACTGGCCGGGGTGTAGCCGGACAGCGTGGTGGCGACGGCGTCCGCGCCCGCCTCGACGGCGGCGACGCCCTCCGCGACGGTGGAGACGTCGGCGAGCACCAGCGCGTCGGTCCGTTCCCGGACCGACCGGACGGTGTCGGCGAAGGTGCGCCCGTCCGGTCGCGGCCGGTCCGTGGCGTCGACCGCCACGATCTGCGCCCCGGCGAGCGCCACCTCGACCGCGTGGGCGGCCGTCGGGGTGATGAAGACGTCGTCCGTGCCGTGCTTGTACAGCCCGATCACCGGCACGTCGACCAGGGCGCGGACCGCGCGGACGTCGTCCGGCCCGTTGACCCGGACCGCGACCGCGCCGCCCCGTACCACCGACGCGGCCACCCGGGCCTGGACGTACGGGTCCCGCATCGGGTCGTCCGGCTCGTCGGGCAGGGGCTGGCAGGACACCACCAGCCCGCCGGCCAACTCGTCGAGGGCGTTCACCTGTCTGGTCCTCTCAGTCGTCACGGTTCGGCCAGGGCCAGGCGGGCCGCCCCGACCACGACCGCGTCGGCTCCGAGCGCGGCGGGCAGCAGCGGCACGTCGGCCCAGCCCGCCGGCAGTTCGGCCGCGTAGGCGGTGGATGCCGCGGGCAGCAGGGTGTCGGCCGCGCCACCGGCGAGCACGACCGCCTGCGGATCGAGCAGGGCCACCAGCCCGGCCAGGGCGGCACCCAGGGCGGCGCCGGCCCGGTCCCGCACCTGCCGCGCGGCGACGTCCCCGGCGGCCGCCCGTTCCGCCACGGCCTGCCCGGTGACGGGCGAGCCGGTCTGCTCGGCGTAGGCGGCGGCCAGGCCGGTGCCCGAGGCGATCGCCTCCAGGTGCCCGTACCGCCCGCACCCGCAGCGCAGCCGTTCGGCGCCCGGGGCCGGCAGGTGCGCGATCTCGCCGGCGGCGCCGCGGGCGCCGTCCTCGATCCGGCCGTCCCGGACGATCGCCCCGCCCAGCCCGGTGCCGACCGCCACCAGCAGGACGTCGCGGCAGCCCCGCGTGGCACCGGCCCAGCATTCGCCCAGCGCGGCGGCGTTCACGTCGTTGGTTACCCGGACCGGTCGACCCAGCCGCCCGGCCAGGGCGTCGACGACCGGGGTGCCGGTCCAGCCCGGCAGGCTGTCGGTGGCGTACCGGATGGTGCCGGTCGCCGGGTCGACCGTGCCGGCGGTCCCCACCCCGACCGGTCCGGGGCCGGCCGCGTCGAGCAGGTCCGCGGCCAGCCGCGCGGCGGTGTCCAGGACGGCCGCGGGCCCGGACCGGGCCGGGGTGGGCGCCCGACGGCGCGCGAGCACCGCCCCGTCCGGCCCGACCAACGCCGCGGCGGTCTTCGTGCCGCCGATGTCGACGCCGACCACGGCTTCGCTCATCCCTTGAGGCCGGTGTGCGCGAGGCCTTCGACGAACTGCTTCTGCGCGATGACGAAGACCACCAGCACCGGCAGCGCGGTCATCGAGGCCGCGGCGAGCTGGACGTCCCACATCGGGCCGCCGTAGGCGTCGACGAACTGGGTGAGCGCCTGCGGCAGGGTGAACTTCTCCGGCGAGGAGAGGAACACGATCGGTTCCAGGTAGAGGTTCCAGCTGTGCAGGAAGGTGAAGATGGCGACCGCGCCCAGGGCGGGCCGCGACAGCGGCAGGGCGATCTTCCAGAAGGTGGCGAACCGGCCGAGCCCGTCGACCCGGGCCGCCTCCTCCAGTTCGCCGGGAAGGCTGATGAAGAACTGCCGCATGATGAAGGTCGCCAGTACGCTCGGCGCGCCGAGGATCGGCACCAGGATCAACGGCCAGTGGGTGTCGACCAGGCCGAGCTTGAAGAACATCTGGAACAGCGGCACGATCGTCACCTCGCTCGGGATGAGCAGGCCGGCGAGGACGACCAGGAACAGCACGTTCTGCCCGCGGAACCGGATCCGCGCGAAGGCGTACCCGGCCAGGGCCGACACAGCCAGCGTGCCGACGGTGACCACCAGGGCGATGTAGAGGCTGTTCAGGTACTGCTGGCCGAACGGCTGCAACTCGAACACCCGCTGGTACGCGTCCAACCGCGGGTTGACCGGCAGCAGCTGCGGCGGGAAGGCGAAGATGTCCGACACCGGCTTCAGCGACGAGGTGACCATCCACCAGGTCGGGAAGACGAACGGAACCGCCAGGACCAGCAGCACCCCGTAGAGCATCAGCTTGGTCCGCGGCGACAGGTCACGACTCATGGAAGACCCACCTCTTGCGCATCTGCCACTGCAGCACGGTGAGCGCGAGCACGATGGCGAACAGCACGATCGACAGCGTGGCGCCGTAGCCGAAGTGATGGAACTGGAAGGCCTGCTGGTAGAGGTAGTAGACGAGCACCGTGGTCGAGGTGCCCGGACCGCCCTGGGTGAGCACCGCGATCTGCGCGAAGACCTGGAGCGAGCCGACCACGGTGATGATCGAGGTGAGCAGGATCGTCGGGCTGATCAGCGGCACGGTGATCCGCCAGAACTGGCGCATCCGGCTGGCCCCGTCCACCTCGGCGGCCTCGTACAGCTCCCGGGGCACGCCCTGCAGGGCGGCGAGGAACAGCACCATGTTCAGGCCGACGTTCTTGAAGACCTGCACGACGATGACCGACACCATCGCGGTGCCGTCGCCGCGCAGCCAGTTCGGGCCGTCCACCCCGACCGTGTCGAGCAGCCCGTTGACGCCGCCGTCGTCCTGCAGCAGGAAGCCCCACACGATGGTCCAGGCCACCAGCGAGACGACGACGGGGGAGAAGAACAGGGTGCGGAACACGATCGTCCCGCGCAGTCTCTGGTGCAGCAGGACCGCCAGCAGTAACGCCAGGGCCAGGTTGAACACCACCAGGCCGACGGAGAACAGGCCGGTGGCCCGCAGCACCGAACCGAGGTTGGGGTCCTCCGCCAGCGCCGCGTAGTTGTCGGTGCCGACGAACTCGAACGTGCCGGCGAGCACGTTCCACTCGTGCAGGCTGTACCAGACGACGAGGATCAGCGGCAGGATCACGAACACCGCGCTGCCGATCAGTTGCGGCGCGATGAAGAGGTATCCGGTGAGGTGGTCGCGGCGGCGGCTGGTCCAGAACGGCCGCGCCGGGACCAGGGCGGGCCGGGCCTGGACCGGGCCCACCCTGGTGTCCGTACGGGTCATCGGGTTCCTTACTTCGCCAGCAGCGGCTGGATCTTGGCGCAGACCCCGTCCAGGACGGCCTTGACGTCCGCGTCCGGCTTCCACAGCGGGTCCAGTCCGGCGCGGACCTGCTGGCTGAGCTCGGCCTGCCCGGCGTGGCTCGGCTTGACGACACCGCTGGTGATGCCGTCGATGACGACCTTCTGCAACTGCTCCGGCTTCAGCTTCGGGTTCGTCTTGGCCAGCGTCTCCGCGGTCAGCTGGGACTGGCGCGGCGGCGGGAAGAACTGGGCCAGCTTGGCCGAGTTGGTGGGGTTGGTCAGGAACGCGAGGAAGTCGGCGGCGACCTCGGCGTGCGGGCTGCGCTTCATCACCCCGATGCCGGCCTGCCCGACCACCGCGTACGGCCCCTTCGGCCCGGCCGGCAGGGGCACCAGGTCCCAGGCGAAGCCGTCGTCCTTCAGCAGCGAGGCGCGGGAGATCTGGGTGACCGTCATGGCGGCGTCACCGGCGAAGAAGTCGGCGGTCGTGCCCGGGCCGGGCAGCGCCTTCGTGGTGAAGATCGCCTTGTGCAGGGTGGTCATCGCGTCGACCATCTCCGGGCTGGCGAAGCCGCAGGACTTGCCGTCCTCGCTCCAGGCCTGGGCGCCCCAGCCCGTCCAGAAGGTGGACAGGTTGTCCCAGCCCTTGTAGTCGAAGTCGCGGATGACCAGGCCGGCCTTTCCGGTGGCGGTCTGGGTGGCGCCGGCGGCGGCCAGCGCGGCGTCCCAGGTCCACTGGCCGGCGGCGATGAGCTCGGCCGGGGTCTTCTGGCCGGCCTGCTTCAGCAGGTCGTTGTTGACGAAGACACCGAACGGCGAGGTGGAGAACGGGTACGCGTACAGCTTCCCGTCGTGCTGCCAGAGCTTCAGGGTGGCCGGGGAGATGTCGTCGTACTGGTAGCCCTCGGCATTCTTGAGAGTGTCGTCCAGCGGCAGCAGCGCGCCCGAGGCGACGAAGTCGGGGGCCGAGTTCTCGAACACCCACGCCAGGTCGGGGGCGTTGCCGCCGGCGATCTGGGTGGTCAGCGTCGTGGTGTAGTTCTCGAACGGCAGCGGGTCGAACTTGATCTCGGCGACGTCGGGGTGGCTCTTGCGGTACTCGTCGGCGATCTCGTTGAACAGCTTCAGGTGCGCCTCGTTGGCCGACCAGACGGTCACCCGGAGGCTGGCCGGGCCCTTGTCCTCGGCCTCGCCGCCGCCGCAGGCGGACAGAGCGAGGGCGCCGGTCAGCGCCGCGGCGACAACGCGTAGGCCCTTTCCTGTTCTCATATCCTTCTCCTCACCGGGGGTTTCAGTAGCCCGCGATCTGCGGCCAGCGCCGTTCGACGCCGGCGGCCGAGACACGGTCGGTGAATTCGGCCAGCAGGCGGGGGGTGCCGCGGACCGCGCGCGGGGACTCGCCCCGCGCCAGACAGAAGTCGGCGAGCAGCCCGGCGACCTCGCCGACGTTCCACTCGACCGGGTGCAGCCGGTAGCTGCCGTTGGTGATGTGCGTGGTGCCGATGTTCTTGCCGGCGGGCAGCAGGTTCTCCACCCGTTGCGGGATCAGCGCGCCGAGCGGGATCTCGAACGGGCAGGAGCCGACGTCGATGTAGTTGTCGCCGCCGGTCGACGGGTGCAGGTCGATGCGGTACATCCCCACCCCGATCGAGTCGGGGTACTGGACGGCGCCGTGCTGGCCCCGCACGGCCAGCGAGAGGTCCTGCTCGACCACCGTGTACTCGGCCCGGATCCGGCGGGACTCCCGGATGTAGGGCGCCTGCGCCAGGCCGTCCCGGCTGCCGGTCACGTCGCCGCGCAGCCGCAGCCCGGGGAAACCGGTGCCGCCGTCGGGCCGGGGCGCCTCCGTCTGCAGCCAGTACAACACCGAGTACGACAGCTCCCGGGCCTTGGCCAGGTGCCACGACGCGTTCGGCACGTCGATCACCGGGCCCTCGAAGTAGTCGATCATCGGCCAGTTCACCAGGGTGATGTCGCTGCCGTACGACCCGTCGGTGAAGTTGCGTCGGGCGGCGATCCGCCGGAACGTCCACAGGTTGCCGTCGCCGGGGTTGAGGCGTTGATCGGCGTTGACGCTCAACGGGTCGTCGTCCGGGTTGGGGGTGAAGCTGCGCTCGACGATCTCCAGGGTGCGCGGGTGCGGCGACCGCCAGGACAGCAGCCGGTCACCCCAGAAGTCGGGCTTGTAGTCCCGCCAGAAGTCGTAGTCGGCCGGGCGGTCGATGGTGTGGTCGCCGTCGACGTGGTCGATCGCGAAGCAGACCGAGACGGCCTGCATGTTCATCGGCTGTGCCTCGGCGGGTGCGCTCGGTTCCCCGGTCTGCGCCTGCGACTCGAACCCGGTGACGTACTCGGTGCCGGTCAGCGGCAGCAGCTCGCCGGTCTCGGTGGCGTCCAGGATGTACGGCGCGGTGACGTCGATCCGGTCGTCGCGGTCCCGATGGGCCAGCGTGACGCCGGTGACCCGGTCCCCGTCGGTCTCCGCGGCCACCGGCCGGTACGGCTGGAGCACTGTCAACCGGCCGGCGCCGCGGTACGGGGCGAGCATCTGTTCGAGGACGGCGACGGCCACCCGGGGCTCGTGGCAGAGCCGGCTCACCCAGCCGGCACCCGGATTGAGGTCGGTCCAGCCGCGGGAGCGCTCGGTCAGCGGGTAGTAGCGGCGGTAGTAGTCGCGGATGCCGTTGCGCAGGGCGCGGTAGCTGGCGGTGGCCCCGAACTGCTCAATCCAGGAGTGCTCGTCCGGCGGGACGGCCTGGCTGGTGAGCTGCCCGCCAAGCCAGTCGAACTCCTCGGTGAGGATGACGGACCGGCCGGCCCGGGCCGCGGCGAGCGCGGCGGCCACGCCGCCCAGTCCGCCCCCGACGACGAGGACGTCCGCACGCATCTGTACCACTTGCTTCCTTCCAGTTGGACGGCCCGACCGCCTCAGCGGCGGTCGGCCGCCGGATCGGGGGTGCCGAGGGTGTCGCCCTCGACGAGTTCGCAGGGGAGGAGTCGTTGCTGCACGCCGGCGGCGCTGCCGTCGATGACGCCGCGCAACACCTCGACGGCCTGCCGGCCCATCTCCTCGCGGGGGATGCGGAACCCGGTGAACGCGATGTCGGTGGGGACCGGCACCGTCGGGTCGCCGAGCGTGATGACCGACAGGTCGCCCGGCACGGTCAGCCCGCGCCGCCGGGTGGCCGACTCGAGCGCCGCGGCGGTGGCGTAGTCCTCCACCAGAGCGACGGTCGTCCCGTCGGCGAGCAGGTCGTCGAGGACGGTCTCGGCGTCCCGGGCGGTCGCGGTCAACTGCCGGGCGCTCTCCGCTGTCGACGTGGCGGCGTCGAACCCGCGGCGGCGGTCCTCGGAGGACTCGGCGGTGCCGCCCATGCTCAGGTAGGCGAGACGTCGGTGGCCGCGGCGCAGCGCCAGCTCGACGAGCCGGCTCACCGCCGTGGCGTAGTCCGCGCCGACGTAGGGGACCGGCCCACCGGCGTCGTCGCGGCGACCCACGGCGACGTACGGGTATCCGTCGCGGTTGAGCCGCAGCAGCTCCGCGCCGTCGATCTCGCGTCCGAGCAGGATGCACCCGTCGGCCAGGCGCAGCCGGTTGTCCTGGTGGAAGATGCGTCGCCGGCCCTCGACCACCGGTGCGCTGGTGAACAGCAGCAGGTCGCAGCCGACGCGCTCGGCGTACTCCTCGATGCCGAGCAGGAACGGGTGGAAGAAGTCCCGGCTGCCGCTGGGGAACGCGGGCTCGTAGGTGAAGACACCGATGATCCGGTTGAACCGCGCGGCCAGCCGGCGGGCCACCGGGTCCGCGGCGTACCCGGTCTCGGCGATCGCCCGCAGCACCCGGTCGCGGGTCTCCGCGGCGATCCGGACCTCGGCGTCGGCCCGGTTGTTGAGCACCAGGGACACCGTCGCCTGACTGACACCCGCCAAGCGGGCGATGTCACGCTGGGTGACGCGTCTGGGGGGAGTGGCCACGACGGGTCCTTCCGGTGCGGCTAATGCGTATTAGCGCTCGGCGTTGGCAAGGAGCCTGGCTCGCGCCGTCGCCGGTGTCAAGAGGGTGACGCGAGATTTCGACCAGATGAAGTCCCTGGAGTAATGCGTATTAGTGGTTGATGGCCGGTTGGCGGTGGTCCGGCCCGGTCAGCCGGGGGACGACGGCCAAGGTGGAGGGTGCCACCTCTTGACAGGACGCCGTCCGAGCACGCAACATTCGAGAAACATAGATGCTAATACGTATTAGCACCGCGGGCCGGTCGGACGGTCGACGGGTCGGGTCCTCGCACGCCTTAACTCAGCGTCACTGCAGGTCGATCGGCACGTCGCGGCGGAGTGACCCGCCGCGGTGTGGCCGCCGGCGTCGTGCGCCCAGGACCGGGCTCCGGCCATCCGATCAGGACAGTCCAGCGTTCGACCGATCCGAAGAGGAAGAGGCATGACGAGAGCACCTGTCTCATCACCCCGCCGCGCCGTCACGGCGGCGGCCGGCGCCGGCCTGCTCGTCGCCGCCCTGGCCGGCGCCGCGCCGGCCACCGCCGACCCGGCCGTCGACTTCCCGCAGTTCACCTACGCGGGAACCGCCTTCGACAAGAGCACCCACGACTACAACCCGACGAACGAGTTCATCTTCCCGAGCGTCATCCGGGCCGCCGACTACTTCCCGAACCCGCTGGGGACGTACTACATGTACTACGCCCCGCACGAGCGACCCGGCGGGATCGCCCTCGCGTACGCCGACTCGATCGACGGCCCCTGGACCGAGTACCAGGCCAACCCTCTGATCAGCAACACCTGGCTGCCGCACTACCCGACCGTCAGCCACGTGTCCTCCCCGCACGCGGTGTGGGTGGAGGGGGAGGGCAAGCTGTTCCTCTACTACCACGGCGAGAACTCGATCACCCGGTACGCCACCTCCGACGACGGCATCCACTTCAGCTACGGCGGGACAGCGGTCGCCCGGGACGAGACGACCGGTGGCGAGACCTCGTACGCCCGCGTGTTCGAGCAGTCCGTGCCGCGCCTGGGAACCCGCTACCTGATGGTCTTCATGGACAACCCCACGGCGGCCCTGCCCGGACCGACCGGCCCGGTCTCCCGCCGGATCCGCTGGGCCGTCTCCAACGACGCGCGAACCTGGGCCATCCAGCCCGAGCCGATCGTGACCCCACAGGGCATCGAGGGCCCCAACGCGTCCGGACCGTTCGTCCTGCGCTGGAACGGCCGCAACCTGGTCATCTTCCACGCCGCCGACGGCAACATGCACGCCGTCGACGTGGGGGAGAACTTCGACCAGGAGATCCACCTCGGCATCGTCCACGACTCGATGAGCGCCGCACCCGACCTGGGCCGGTCGGCCGCACCGACGTTCTACGTCGACGGACGCACCATGCACATGTACTACGAGGCCGGCGGGCGGCTCACCGCGACGATCGGGCACGCGGTCGCCACGCTGCCCGAGCCGGTGCCGCAACGGCAGCTGGACTGTGCCGTGGACCGGCCGGTCCTGTGGCCGCCGAACCACGAACTGGTCGACGTGGCCGTGACCGTGGACCTGCGCGACGGCGTACTCGGCCCGAACGCGTTCGCCCTCACCAGCGTGACCGGCGGCGACGCCGCGGACGTCAGCGACTTCACCGTGGGCGCACCCGACACCGCCGGCAAGCTGCGGGCGGAACGGGCCGGCAACGGCGGGGACCGGGTCTACACGCTGAGCTACGGCGGCCACGACGAGATCGGCCGGCCGGTCGGCTGCACCGTCACCGTCACCGTCCCGCACGACCAGGGCGTGCGCTAGACCGACCTCGCGTGAGCCGTTTCGGCGCGTCCCACTCTGTGCGATACCGCACAGAGTGGGACGCCGCCCGAACGGGCTCGGCGGTCGGTGCCGGGGCACCGGGCATACGGGCAGTCCCTCGAACGTCTCCGCGAGCTACGCCGGAGGTGACCGACGCGGGACGGACCTCGGCGTACGCCGGCCGCACCGCCCGGCCCCACGCGTGCTCAGCTGGGAACGCGACCTCCGGGCGGCGTGAAGGCGGCCAGGACGGTCGCTGTGATGAACGACGCGGCCTGGTCAGCGTCGAGGCGCCCGGCGTTGATCTCGTCGGCGGCGTTGTGCATGACGCTGTGCATCACGCCGACCAGCCATGACGTGGACAGGTCGCGGCGGAACACCCCTTCCTCCTGGCCGCGCTTCACGAGGCCTTCGACGCGTTCGACCGGGCCGGCGTGCAGGTCGCGGATCCGGCCGGGTGGAAGGACTCCCTGGGCGGCGAGCAGCAGCGAGCGGGACTGGTTGACCAGTTGCCAGCTGGAGTGGACCAGCCGGCCGAGCGCCTGCCGGGTGTCGCCGGTCAGGTCTACCGCATCGAGTGCGGCGTGGCCCTGTTCGATGGCGCTGGCGAGCGCGGCCTCGACGAGGTCGTCCCGGTTCGGGAAGTGGCCGTAGAGGGTGACCCGTCCGACGCCGGCTGCCTTCGCGATCTCGCTGACACTGGCATCCGGGTTGCGGCTCAGGGCGTTCACCGCGGCCTCGAGTATCGCCGCGATGTTGCGCTGCGCGTCCGCTCGCCTGACCGGCGACCTCGCTGGCGTCGGACCCGTCACGCAAACCCCCTTTGTTGAACAGCGCTGTACGAGTTACTGTACCCGACACAAGTCAAACACTGCTGTTCGAATTGGAGGCGACGCCGTGACCGCTCAGGCCGTCGACCAACCGGAAAACACCGTCACCGACCCCCGCCGCTGGCGCATGCTGGCACTGCTCGGCGTCGCTCAGTTCATGCTCATCCTCGACGTCACCGTGGTGGCGATCGCGCTACCGCACATCGGCGCGGACCTCGGCCTGCACCGCGACACGCTGACCTGGGTGGTCAGCGCCTACACGTTGATGTTCGGCGGCCTGATGCTGCTCGGCGGGCGAGCAGCGGACCTGTTCGGTTCCCGGCGCGTGGTGCTGCTCGGCTTGCTCGTGTTCACCGTCGCGTCGCTGGTCACCGGTCTGGCAGCCGGGGCCGCGATGCTCATCGGCGGTCGCGTCGCGCAGGGCGTCGGCGCGGCGATGCTGTCACCCGCGGCGCTGTCCGTGGTGACGAGGATCTTCCACGGGAACGAGCGCAACAAGGCGCTCGGCATCTGGTCGGCGCTGGGCGGTGGCGGGTCGGCGATCGGTGTCCTGCTCGGCGGTGTCCTGACCGCTGGGCCTGGCTGGCAGTGGGTGTTCTACATCAACGTGCCCATCGGCCTGGTCGTGCTGGTGGCACTGGCCCGGATGCTGCCGGCGGAGCTGCCGCACGCGGCGCGGGCGCGCCTGGACGTTCCGGGCGCCATCCTGGTGACGGCCGCGACGGGCACGGCGATCTACGCGCTGATCAACGCCGGCGACCGGGCCTGGTTGAGTGCCGCGACCCTCGGGACGCTGGCCGGTGCGGTCCTCCTGTACGTCCTGTTCGCGGTCCTGCAACGCACCGTGCGGTCGCCGCTGATGGACCTCCGGATCCTGGCTCGTCGGTCGGTCGCCGGCGGCACCTTCCTGATCCTGGTGGCGACCGCGCTGATGATCGCCGTGTTCTTCCTGGGCTCGTTCTACCTGCAGCACCACAAGGGCTACGGCGCGCTGCGGACCGGGCTGCTGTTCCTGCCGGTCGCCGTGGCGACCATCGTCGGTGCGCAGGTCGCCGGCCACGTCGTTGGCCGCCTCGGCGCCCGGCCCATCGCGATGACGGGTCTCGCGATCGCGGCTCTCGGCACCGCGGTACCCGCGTTCTGGGACGGTTCGGCCGTGGTGGTGACCGGGATCAGCGTCGGCGCGGCGGGAATCGGCGCCGCCTTCGTCGCCGCCTCCACGACCGCGCTGGGACAGGTCGCCCAGCACGAGGCGGGAATCGCGTCGGGTCTGCTCAGCACCTTCCACGAGTTCGGCGCCGCCCTCGGCGTCGCCGTGGTCTCCAGCATCGCGGCGGCGAGCATCTCCGGCAGCGGCAGCACCGGCTTCGCCCGTGGCTTCACCTTCGCCGCGATCGTGGCCGCGGCCTCCGCCGTCCTGGCACTGCTCGTCGTCCCGGCCGTGAAACCACCAGCAGGCGTACAAGCCCACGCGCACTGAGCGGCGGCAGCCTGACTCCGTTCCCCTGTATCCCGCCGGTCCGGTCGCTCAGGCCGCTCCGGCGGGCCGGGCGGCGACCCGGCCCACGTGGGTCTCGTACATCCGGACGGCGACGAGCAGACCGGACGCGGCGGTGAGGGCCGCCACCGCCCAGGTGGCCCCCCGGATGCCGACGAGGTCCGCGAGCAGTCCGGCCGTCAGGGCGCCCACGGCGAATCCGGCGTCCCGCCAGAGCCGGTAGACGCCCACGGCGCGAGCGCGCCACGCCGGATGGGCGACGTCGCCGATCGCCGCCAGCAGGGTGGGATACACCATCGCGGTGCCGGCGCCGAGCAGCGCCGCACCCGTCCCCCACGCGCCGAAACTGTCGCCCCCGGCGATCAGCCCGAGCGCACCGGCCTGGATCAGCATCCCGCCGACGATCAGCGGCTTGCGGCCGAC
Organism: Micromonospora sp. S4605; assembly: GCF_003176715.1. Lineage (NCBI taxonomy): Bacteria > Bacillati > Actinomycetota > Actinomycetes > Micromonosporales > Micromonosporaceae > Micromonospora > Micromonospora sp. S4605. Next base: position 148,820 of record NZ_QGSW01000178.1, on the reverse strand, counting down.
CCGGTCGGAGAGCGGACCGGTGAGGAGTTGGCCGAGCCCCCACACCGCGGGGTACAGGGCGGCCAGCACACCGATCCGGGGCAGGGAGAGGCCCGCGGCGGCGAAGAGCACCGGGAACAGTCCCCAGGCGAGGCCGTCGTTGAGGTTGTTCACCAGGCCGGCCTGGCTGGCCGAGCTGAGGGCCGGTTCCCGCCAACTGACCAGCTTCAGGACCTGCCGGGTGGTTAGGCCGCCGTGGTGGGCCCCGCACTGGTGGGTGGCCGCCTCGTGGTGGGCGTGGCCTCGCGTCTCCCGGACGAGCAGCACGGACAGGCCCAGGCCCACCGCGATGTAGGCGGCACCGAGCAGGAAGGGCGCGGGGCGCAGCCCGTACCGCGCGGCGAGGGCTCCGGTGGCCAGCGCCGTCGCGGCCACCGCGAGATAGCCGGCGGCCTCGTTCAGCCCCATGGCGAGGCCGCGCCGGTGCGGCCCGACCAGGTCGATCTTCATGATCACCGTGGTGGACCAGGCAAGTCCCTGGTTGACGCCGAGCAGCACGTTGGCCGCGACGACCCAACCCCAGCTGGGCGCCCAGATGAGCAGCAGCGGTACGGGGATGGCCACCAGCCAGCCGGCCAGCAGCACGGGCTTGCGGCCGTACCGGTCGGAGAGGGTGCCGGCGAAGAAGTTGGTGACCGCCTTGGTCGCCCCGAAGGCGAGGATGTAGGTCAGGGCGGCGGTGTAGGCGGTCAGCTGGAACTCCCGCTCGCCGAGCAGCGGCAGCACGGTGCGCTCGGTGCCGAGCACTCCGCCCACCAGCGCGTTGACCGCGACGAGCAGGAGGAACTGGGCCGCGTTCGCCCGCAGCCCCAGCCTCGGCCCGACGGGGGTAGCCGGCGTACGCAGGTCGCTGCTCATCCGTTCTCCTCAGCCGGTACGGACGGGTGACCGAGGGCCGGAGCCCTCGGTCACCCACATTCCAGGTTGTCCCGCCCGGCGGTCAGACGCCGGCGTGCAGCGTCTGCCAGGCGCCGTACCCGCCGAGCAGGTCGGAGACATCGGTCCGACCCGCGGTGCGGAGCAGGCTGGCCGCGACGGACGAGCGGTACCCGCCGGCGCAGTGCACGACGACCGGGCGGTCGGTCGGCACCTCGTCGAGGCGCCGGGGCAGCTCCGCGACCGGGATGTGCAGCGAGCCGTCGACGGCGCCCTGCTCCCGCTCACCGGCGGTGCGGACGTCGAGCACCACCGGCGGCTCGGGGGTGTCGAGGGCCGTGCGCAGGTCGCTGGCGGTGAGCCGGCTGGCCCGCGCCATGTCGGCGACCATCTCCAGGAAGGCCCCTTCGGGCTCGCGCAGGTAGCCGACGACCTGGTCGAAACCGATCCGGGCGAGGCGTACGACGATCTCCTCCTCGCGGTCCTGCGGGGCGACCACGAGCACCCTGCGGTCCGGCGCGACCACGCTGCCCGCGGTCTCGGCGAACCGGCCGTCGGCCGGGACGTTGATCGCCCCACGCACGTGGCCGGCGGCGAACTCCTGCGGGTCGCGGGCGTCGATCACCGCCGCACCCTCGGCCCGGGCCCCGGCGAACTCGGCGGCGCTGAGCGGCCGGGGGGCCTTGCTGTGGTCGAACAGTTCGCGAGCCTTGCGGTTGAGTACCGCGTCGAACGCGAAGTAGCCGGGCGCGGCCGGCTGCCCGCCGGTGACCAGCGCGAGGAACTGCTCCTCGCCCATCGGGGCGCAGGCGTAGTTGGTGCGGCGCTGCTCGCCGATGGTGGACTGCCGCTCGGTGGAGAGGTTCTTGCCGCAGGCGGATCCCGCGCCGTGTGCGGGGAAGACCCGTACCTCGTCGGGCAGGCCCATCAGCTTGCGCTGCACGCTGTCGTAGAGCATGCGGCCCAGCTCGTCGGCGGTGACGCCGAGCGAGGCGAGCAGGTCCGGCCGGCCGACGTCGCCGATGAACAGGGCGTCGCCGGTCAGCACGCCGTACGGCACGGCGTCGTCGGCCCGCTCGTAGACCAGGATGCTGATGGATTCCGGCGTGTGGCCCGGGGTCTCCATGATCTCCAGGGTCACGTCACCGAGGCTGATCCGGTCGCCGTCGTGCAGCTTGCGGCTCGGGTACTCGGTCTCGGCCCGGTGTCCGTAGCCGATCCAGGCTCCGGTGGCCGCGGCGACCTCGAGGTGGCCGGCGAGGAAGTCGGCGTGGAAGTGGGTGTTGACGACCCCTTCGATGGTCAGGCCGTGCGCCCGCGCGTCGGTCAGGTATTCGTCGATGTCCCGACGCGGGTCGACGAGCACCGCGCGTCCGGTGGTGTCGTCGGCGACGAGGTACGACGCCTGGGACAGGCAGTCCAGGTAGTACTGGGTGAACAACATGGTGCTGAACTCCTTCGCAGTGATGACCGGCGATGCGCCCAACGATAGCGCATACCCCAGGGGGTATCTCCCGGGTCGAAGGTCCCGCCCTTCCGGGGCTTCGCGCCCAGGGTCTGTCAGATCAAGCGGCCCGGCTGGCGGCTCTTCGCCTCACGCGTCCGCCCCGGTCGCCACCGGACGGCCGCTGCGGATCCACCCGCCGGTGCCACCGCCGACGGAACGGGCGTCGATGCCGGCACGGGCCAGGAACTGCGCGGCGGTCAGGCTGCGGTTGCCGCTGGCGCAGATGACATACACCGGGCGGCTGCGGGGAAGGTCCCCGACCGCCGCGGGCAGCTGGGCCAGCGGCACCGACCGGGCGCCCGGCACGTGACCCTCGACGTACTCGAACGGCTCTCGGACATCCACCACGACGGCGCCCGCGGCGTGCGCGGCGGCGAAGTCCGCCAGGTTCACCTCTCGCATCGTGCCTCCTTCTCCGAATACCCCCGGGGGTATGACGTCGACCGTAACTCAGGTCGCCTGCCCGCGCATTCCTTCCTGCTGCACGGGTGGTCAACGGGAATATATACCCCCTGGGGTATGTTGCCGGGGCTGGAGAACGCCGTCGAGACACGGAGGTGGGACATGGCGAGCGTGGCGTTGACCGCGGCCGACTTCGAGGAGACCGTGAGCCGGGACGGGATCGTCCTGATCGACTTCTGGGCGAACTGGTGCGGCCCCTGCCGCAGCTTCGCGCCGGTCTTCGAGAAGGCCAGCGAGAAGCACCCGGACATCGTGTTCGGCAAGGTCGACACCGAGGCGGAGCAGGGCCTCGCCGCGGCGGCCCAGATCCGGTCGATCCCGACACTGATGGCGTTCCGGGACGGCGTCCTGGTCTTCGCCCAGCCCGGCGCCCTGCCGGCGGCCGCGCTGGAGCAGGTGATCCAGGCCGTCCGCGACCTCGACATGGACGAGGTGCGGGCGAAGCTGGCCGCGAGCGCCGCCAGCCGCTGACCCGGCGAATGCGGGGTGCGGGCCGAGGCCCGCACCCCGCCGGGCGTCAGTGCGACACGGCGTCCAGCGCCGCCCGCAGCCGCGCGGCGGCCTCATCCGCCACCGCCGGCAACTCGGGCGCGTCGCTGAGCCGCACCATCACCTGCGGGTCCATGGCCTGCACCAGGGTGCTGTCCGGTCCGTCGGCACGGACGACGACGTTGCACGGCAGGAGCAACCCGATGCCCGGATCCGCCTGCACCGCGCGGTGCGCCAGGGGAGGGTTGCAGGCGCCCAGGATGACGTACTCCGCCAGCTCCACCCCGAGCTTCTCGCGCAGCGTCGACCGCAGGTCGATCTCGGTCAGCACCCCGAAACCCTGGTCCTTCAGCGCCGCCCGGACGCGCTCCAGGGTCGGGGCGAAGCCGGCGGACACTCGGATCGTCATCGCATAGCTCATGGTTCTCTCCTCGCTTGACATCATGCCGGCCGGAGGGGCCGGCCGGCGGCGATGCGCCGATGCCGGGCCGCTCAGGCCAGGCCGCGGAGCATCCCGTGCCGCTCCTGGGTTGACGGGTCGGCCGCCGGCAGCGCCTTCGTCGACGGCGGGAATCCACCGGCGGCCCTCGGGGTTGGGCATACCGTGGGGGGTATATCCGAGCCGGCTGGCGGGGTGGGTACCCCCTGGGGTATGTTGGAGTGCAGGAGGTAGTGCGGTGAAGCTTCGACCTGAAATGACCAGCGAGGCCCTGACCCGGCTCAAGCGGGCGCGCGGCCAGCTCAACGCGGTCATCGAGATGATGGAGAGCGGTCAGGACTGCCGTGAGGCACTGACCCAGCTCGCTGCGGTGTCGAAGGCGATCGACCGCGCGGGCTACAAGATCATCGCTTCGGGCATGCGGCACTGCAACGCCGCGCGCGACCGTGGTGAGACGCCGGAGATGACCGAGGAGGAGCTGGAGAAGCTCTTCCTGGCGCTGGCCTGAACGGAAGATGACCTGACCCACGCCGCGTAGGCGCGGCGTGGGCGGGTAGGCGTCTGCCGGATCGAGTTGGCGCAGAACTCTGTTTCCTGCATACCCCCCCGGGTATCTAGGGATTGGGAAGGAGAACGGCAATGGCAGTAGAGGTGTCCGTCATCGCGACGTCCTCGCTCGGCGACCGCAGCTACCTGGCCTCGGACGGGCAGGTCGGCATCGTGGTCGACCCGCAGCGCGACATCGACCGGGTCCTGTACCTCGCCGGCGCGAAGGGGGTGCGGATCACCCACGTGGTGGAGACGCACATCCACAACGACTACGTCTCCGGCGGACTGGAACTGGCCCGGGTGACCGGCGCCCACTACCTGGTTGCCGCGGCCGACGAGGTTGGCTTCGATCGTCGTCCGGTCTCCGACGGCGACGTGGTGCCCGTCTCGGACGGCCTGCGCCTGCGCGTGGTCGCCACCCCGGGCCACACCTTCCACCACCTGTCGTACGTCCTCGACGAGGCCGTCGACGGTGACTGGCGCCCGGCGGGCGTCTTCACCGGCGGGTCGCTGCTGTTCGGCACGACCGGGCGCACCGACCTGCTCGGCAAGCAGCACGCCCACGAGTTGGCCCACCACCAGCACGCCTCGGCGCAGCGGCTGGCCGACCTGCTGCCCGACGGGGCGCAGGTGTGGCCGACGCACGGCTTCGGCAGCTTCTGCTCAGCGAGTCAGGCCGACGCCCCCGAATCGACGATCGGTCGGGAGAAGCAGGCCAACCCGGTGCTGCGCCTCGCCGCCGACGAGTTCGTCACCGAGACGCTCGCCGGACTCGACGCCTACCCGGCGTACTACGCCCACATGGGCGTGGCGAACTTCGCCGGCCCGGCCCCGGTGGACCTCACCCCGGTGACCCGGGCCGACGCCGCCGCGCTGCGCGAGCGGATCGCCGCCGGCCAGTGGGTCGTGGACCTGCGGCACCGCAAGGCGTACGCGGCGTCGCACCTGGCCGGCACGGTCAGCCTCGGGCTCGACGGTCCGATGTCCACCTGGCTCGGCTGGCTGATCGACTGGGGAGTGCCGATCACCCTGCTCGCCGAGACGCCGGAGCAGGTCGCGGACGCCCAGCGCGAGCTGGTCCGGATCGGCATCGACCGGCCGGCCGCCCAGGCCACCGGCGAGGCCGAGCGGTGGGCCGCCGAGCCCGGGCAGCTTCGCGAGCTGCGGATGGCCGACTTCCCGGCACTGGCCGCCGCCCACGCGGGGGACCTCCCGGCCGGTTTGCCGGCCCCGGACGTGGTCCTCGACGTGCGGATGACCAACGAGTGGCGCGCGGGGCACATCGGGGGCGCGGTACACATTCCGCTGCCCGACCTGCCCAAGCAGCTCGCCGACGTGCCCGCCGGCGCCGTGTGGGTGCACTGCGGCTCCGGCTACCGGGCCACCGCGGCGGCGTCGCTGCTGGCCAACGCCGGCCGCGAGGTCGTCGTCATCGACGACAAGTTCGACCGGGCCGAGGCGGCCGGCGTCGCCATGGCCGACAACGCCTGACCCGTACCCGAGCCCGGCCGGCGTCACCGCGCGCCGGCCGGCACACCCCTGCCGTCACATCCGTCGCTTCTTCCTGAATGAGGAGTCATGAGCACTTCCGAGACCACCAGCCCCGCCACCCTCGACGCCACCAGCCTGCGCGAACTGATCGCCGCCGGGCGGCCGCCGCGGCTGCTCGACGTCCGCACCCCGGCGGAGTTCGAGACCTCCCACATCCCCGGCGCCTACAACGTTCCGCTGGACCTGCTGAAGGAACACCGCGAGGAACTGCGCAACCACCTCGACGAGGACGTCGTCCTGATCTGCCGCTCCGGTGCCCGGGCCACCCAGGCCGAGCAGGCGCTCGCCGGGGTCGGCCTGCCGAACCTCAAGGTCCTCAACGGCGGCATGCTGGCCTGGCAGGCGGCGAACGCCCCGATCAAGCAGGGCAAGCAGCGCTGGGACCTGGAGCGTCAGGTTCGCCTCGTCGCCGGCTCGATCGTGCTGGCCAGCGTCCTGGGCTCCATCTTCGTGCCCGGCCTGAAGTGGGTCGCCGGGTTCATCGGCGCCGGCCTCACCTTCGCCGCCGTCACCAACACCTGCGCCATGGGCATGCTGCTCGGCAAGCTGCCGTACAACCGGGGCGCCAGCTGCGACCTGGACACCATCGTCGGCCAACTGCGGGACGGCACCGGGGAGCGCGCATGAGCGCAACCCTGCTGCTGACCGTCGCGCTGGCCGTCGTCATCGGCATCAGCCTCGGCCTGCTCGGCGGCGGCGGCTCCATCCTCGCCGTACCACTGCTGGTCTACGTCGCCGACCTGCCGGCCAAGGAGGCCATCGCCACCTCGCTGCTCGTCGTCGGCGCCACCAGCGCCGTGGGAATGCTGCCGCACGCCCGGGCCGGCCGGGTCCGGTGGCGCACCGGCCTGATCTTCGGCCTCGCCGGCATGACCGGCGCCTACGCCGGCGGCCGGCTCGCCGAGTTCATCCCGGCCGGCATCCTGCTCACCGGGTTCGCGATCATGATGCTGGCCACGGCGGTCGCGATGATCCGCGGCCGGCGCTCCGCCGAGGGCAAGCCCGCGCCGCACGAGCTGCCGGTCCTGCGGGTGATCCTCGACGGTGTGGTGGTCGGTCTGGTCACCGGCCTGGTCGGTGCGGGCGGCGGATTCCTGGTGGTGCCCGCCCTGGCGCTGCTCGGCGGCCTGCCGATGCCGGTGGCCGTCGGTACCTCGCTGGTGGTCATCGCGATGAAGTCGTTCGCCGGCCTCGCCGGCTACCTCTCCAGCGTGAGTATCAACTGGGGACTGGCCGCCGCCGTCACCCTCGCCGCCATCCTCGGCAGCTTCGCCGGCGGCCGGCTCGCCGGGAAGATCCCCGCGGATGTCCTGCGCAAGGCGTTCGGCTGGTTCGTCGTGGTGATGGGCGTCTTCGTCCTCGCCCAGCAACTGCCCGGCGACCTGCGGAGCAACCCGCTGCTCTGGGCCGGCGTCGGCGTTGCCGCCGCCATCGCCGTGGCGCTCGCCCTGGGCGGCAGGCGCAGGTCGGGACCGCGCGAGCCCATCGCATCGGTGCCGGCGGGATCCTCGTCCCGCCGCTGATTCCCCGGTCACGAGGGACGTCCGACAGCTCCGGACGTCCCTCGTTTCTACTAATTCCTCTAGTACTAGACTGGCTAGTACTAGCTCTAATAGTAGTCGTGATCCCGTGGATGGAGGAGACGTGCCAGGTACGACGAAGCCGTCGCGCAGGAGTGACCGCCGGACGGCCCCGATCCGCCGCGCGGCCGGCTGGCTGGCCCCGGTGGTGGTCATCGCGATCGTCGCCGTGCTGGCGACCCTCGCCCGGCCCGCCGACCAGCCGGCCGCTCCCGCCGACGGGGGCGCGGCCGCCGGATCGGGCGGTGGTCAGGAGGCGAACCCCTTCGCCGCTCTTGCCCGCCGGACACCCGGCGACCCGCTCGCCCTCGGCGAGCCGGACGCCCCGATCGTGATCATCGAGTACGCCGACTTCCAGTGCCCGTTCTGCGGGCGGCACGCCCGGGAGACCGAACCGAAGCTGGTCCGGGAGTACGTCGACAAGGGCCTGGTTCGCATCGAATGGCGCGACCTGCCCTACCTCGGCGCGGAGTCGACCGACGCGGCCGCCGCCGGCCGCGCCGCCGCCGCGCAGGGGAAGTTCTGGGAGTTCCACAGCGCCGTGTACGCCAAGGAGCGCCGGGTGAACAGCGGTTCCCTCGACGAGGGCGCGCTGCGTGACATCGCCACACGGATCGGGCTGAACCTCACCAGCTTCGACGCCGATCGCGGTTCCACCGCAACCCGGGCGGCCGTCCTGCGCGACCAGCAGGAGGCGACCTCGATGGGCCTCACCGGCACTCCGGCGTTCATCGTCGGCGACACCCCCGTCATCGGCGCCCAGCCGTACGAGGCCTTCAAGCAGGCCATCGACGAGCAACTGGAAGGGGTGAAATGAGCGACATCGGCTACCTCGCCGCCCTGCTGGGCGGAGTCCTCGCCCTGCTCAGCCCGTGCAGCGCCATGCTGCTACCCGCCTTCTTCGCGTACGCCTTCCAGCACCCGCGACAACTGCTGGCCCGGACCGGGGTGTTCTACCTCGGCTTGGCGGCGGTCCTCGTACCCCTCGGCGCCGGCTCCTCCGTCGTGGCCGGCGCCTTCTTCCAGCACCGCGACACGCTCATCCTGGTCGCCGGCTGGTCGATCATCGCCCTCGGCGTGATGCAACTGGCCGGCAAGGGCTTCGCCTTCGGGCCGGCGCAACGGTTGATGGGCCGCATCACCGGCGAGTCCCCGCTGTCGGTGCTCGCCCTCGGCGCGGTCTACGGGCTCGCCGGATTCTGCTCCGGCCCGATCCTCGGCGGGATCCTCACCGTCGCCGCCACCTCGACGCGACCCGCTACCGGCGGCGCCCTGCTGGCCGTGTACGCCCTGGGCATGACGGCGCCCCTGCTGCTGCTCGCCCTGGTCTGGGACCGCTGGCGCATCGGCCAGCGGCGCTGGCTGCGCGGCCGTCAGTTCTCGCTCGGTCGGCTGCGCCTGCACACCACCTCGACAGTCTCCGGTCTGCTCTTCGTCGCCCTCGGCGTGCTCTTCCTGGCCTTCGACGGCACGGCGGCGCTGGCCGGCGGCTTCGGCCTGACCGACATCGAGGGCGCCGCGCAGGAGTGGGTCACCGCGACCGTCGGCGGCGTACCGGATGAACTGGTCCTCCTTGTCGCGGGAGCGGCCGCGGTCACCGTGCTGCTGCTGCGCCGGCGTGCTGCCCGCACGCCGGACACCGATGCCACCCCACCGGCCCGGACCGGAGTGGCCGGGCCGACCGTCACCGCCGGCCCGGCGGCCTGGCCGGCGCGACGGTGGGTGGCAGCGGTCGCCGGCGCCGTGACGACGACGGTGGTGATCGCCGTGCCCACCGACCTGATCGACACCCCGTACTTCAGCCGCGACGTGGCCGTCACCTGGTGGGCCTGGCCGGTGCTGGTGGTGACCGCCGCGCTGTCCGGGCTGCTGCTGGCCACCTACGTCGCGGCCCGCGCTGGAACCGGCGAGGCAGCGGCGGGCCGTGGGGAGCCGCGGACCGGCGTGCTCGGGGCGACCCTGTCCCTGTTCGCGGTCGGCTGTCCCGTCTGCAACAAGATCGTCCTGGTCGCGCTCGGCTACAGCGGCGCGATGAGCTGGTTCGCCCCGGCGCAGCCCGTACTCGCCGTGGCCTCCGTCGTCCTGCTCGCCTGGGCCCTGCGGCGTCGGCTCGCCGCCGAGCGGGCCTGCCCGGCTCCGGCCATGTCGGTGCCGACCGCCGCCGGTAGGGTCGACCGGTGAGCCGACCTCGACGGACGGACCCGGGCAACGACCGCCCGCTGGGTCCACTCGAATCCGCGGTGATGAACGCGTTGTGGGAGGCGCCGGGTCCGCTCACCGTGCGGCAGATGGTCGACGCGATGGCGGACCGCGGCCTCGCCTACACGACGGTGATGACCGTCCTGGACAATCTGCACCGCAAGGGCTGGGCGGAGCGCGACCTCGCCGGCCGCGCCTACCGCTACCGTCCGAGGACCAGCCGGGAGGAGCACGTCGGACGGCTCATGGCGGAGGCGCTCTCCTCGGCCGCCGACCAGCAGGCCGCACTGGCCCGGTTCGTCGACGCCATGACGGCCGAGGAAGCCGCCGCCCTGCGCGAGCTGCTTCAGCGGCGCGGAGACACCGACTCATGACCAGCCTGGCACTGCTGGGCTGGGCGGCCGCGGTGGTGACCCTCGCCCGCCCCGTCCTCACCGCACCGTGGTTGGCGTCTCAACCACGGCTCGCGGTGTGGCTCTGGCTCGGCGCGGAACTCTCCGTCGCCGGCGCCGTCCTCGCCGCCGGGCTGCTCGTCGCCGTACCGCCGGCCGCGCTCGCCGCGGGCCTGGCCGGCATCGTCGCGGCCTGCAAGCAGGCGTTGGCGGACCTCGGCGCGCCCAACGCGACGCTCGCCGTGGTCGGACTGGTCGCCACCTCGGTCCTCGCCGCCCGCCTACTGGCCGCGCTGGTCGTCACGTTCACCACCGCCCGGCGCTGGCGTCGTCGCCACCGCGCCGCACTCCTACCGCTGGCCCGGCAGGACGTCGGTGCGGGTTGGACGGTCGTCGAGCACACCGCGCCCGTGGTCTACTGCCTGCCCGGCCGCCCGGGGCAGGTCGTCGTCACCAGCGCCGCGCTCGACGCGCTCACCGAGGCCGAGTTCGCCGCCGTGCTGCGGCACGAGCGGGCCCACCTGCGCGGCCGACACCATGTCCTCGTCGCCCTCGCCGTCGCGTTCCGTCGCGCCCTGCCGGGGCTGCCGATGGCCGATGCGGCCGAGACGGAGATCCGCCGGCTGGTGGAGCACCTGGCCGACGACCGGGCGAGCGAGCGGCACGGGCGGCACGCCGTGGCCACCGCCATCGTTCAACTCGCCGACCGCACTCCTCGGCACGCTCTCGGGGCGGCCGGCGCCGCTGACCGGGTACGGCGGATGCTCGCCCCGCCGACCCGACCCCGGGCCCGTCACCGCCTCGTCGCCGCCGGTGCCATCGGGCTGCTCCTGGCCGGCCCGCCGGCCGTGGCGGTGGCCTCCGCCGGCCTCGCAGTCGAGCACGCGACCTGCTCGACCGGTTCCTCACCGACGGCGGCCGGTCCGGCCGCGAGCCAATCGCCCGGCGGCTGATCAACCCGCCCGGAACCGCTCTGTACGAGTAACGCCGGACGGACAACGGCCCTGCGGCGCTGGCTCAGCGGGCGGCGAGCAGCTCGTCCCGCGCCGCGCCGGCGAGCTTCTCGTCGTAGGGCCGGCCCAGCTCGCCCGCGAGCTCGATGGTCCGGTCGAGCAGCGCCAGCGCCTCGTCAGGGCGACCCGCGACGCGGCACGTCTCGGCGTAGCTGTGCAGGAAGTCGATCTCCAGCTGCACCTCGGCCAGCGATTCGAGCAGCTCGAAGGCCCGCCGGTGGTGTTCGAGCGCCTCCTCGGGCGAGCCCATGATCCGCAGCGCGACTCCGAGGTAGTTGTGGCACAACGCCTGGTTGTGCTGGAGGTTGTGCTGCTCGGCCAGCCGTAACGCGTCGTGCAGCGTGCGCAGCGACTCCGCCGGGTCGTCCGGCGCCAGGGCCAGGCCCAGGGTGACCAGCCCGGTGATCTGCGCGGGCCCGTCCGCCAGGGCGACGGATGCCCGGGCGAGTTCGACGGCTTCACCGCCCCGCCCGAGGTGCAGGGTCACCCATCCGTCGAAGGCCAGCGCCTGGGACTGCCCGGCGCGGCGCCCGAGCTTCTCGAACAGCTCGCGGGCCCGCCGGAAGTGCCCCTGCGCCGCTTCGAGGTCACCGAGATCCCGGCGGGCGAAGCCGATGCGCAGCGCCAGCGCGGCGGCGGTGTCGTCGTCCGGCCCTGACCGCTCCGCCGACTCGTAGGCGGACAGCGCCTCGGTGAGGCGTCCGGCGGCGGCCCGGGCGTAGCCGAGGTCGGCGAGCAGCGCCGCCCGCTGCTGGTCGCGGCCGAGCCGCGCCGCGGCGGCCGCGGCCCCGTCGAGCAGGCGTACCTGGTCGTCGGTGCCGCGATGCCGGAAGAACCAGACCCGCATCGCCTGCGGCAGGTCGGCCGCCACCTCGTCCACACCGAGCCGAACGGCGGCGTCGAAGCAGGCCACCAGGTTGGCGTACTCGACGTCGAACCAGGCCATCGCCTTCGCCGGATCTCCCGGCGCGGGTCGCGGGCGGTGCGGCGAGGGCAGCGTCTGCTCGTACGTGACGGCCAGCGTCAGGTAGTGCCGCAGGACCCGGCGCACGGCCGCGTCGGCCTGTGGCTCCTCGTCGGCGGCGAGGTCCGCCGCGTACTGCCGGATCAGGTCGTGCATCCGGTACCGCCCGGGCGAGGGCTCCTGGACCAGGTGGGCGTCGACCAGCTCGTCCAGTGCCGCGCCTACCCGGCCGGGCGGCAGGTCGGTGAGCGCCCCCACCGCCGACGCGTCGAAGTCGGCCCCCGGCAGGACGCCCAGCAGCCGGAACACGCGGCGCTGGACCGCGTCGAGCTGCCGCAGCGACATCCCGAACACCGAGTCGAAGCGGTTGGCGGTGTCGCTCAGCCGCTCGGCCAGCACCGCCACGGTCCAGCCCGGCCGGTGGCGAAGTCGCGCGCCGGCCATCCGTAGCGCCAGCGGAAGCCCGCCGCACTGCGCCAGCACCTGGCCGACCGCATCCTCTTCGGTCAGCGTGAGCCCGGCCGCCCGGCCGAACAGGTGCGCCGCGTCGTCGTCGGTCAGCGGCTCCAGCGACACCGGCGGCACCCCGTCCAGGCTGACCAGCCGGTGACGGCTGGTGACCAGGACCGCGGACTTCCCGGCCCCGGGCAGCAGCGGGCGCACCTGTTCCGCGTCGACCGCGTTGTCGAGCACGACGAGCACCCGCCGACGGGACAGCTCCGACCGCCACAGCGCCGCGCGTTCGGCGACGCCGGCCGGCGGATGCGTCACCTCCAGGGCGGCCAGCAGCCGGCCCAGCGCGGTCTGCGGATCCAGCGGCTCCTGGCCCGGGGTGAAGCCGTGCAGGTCGAGGTAGAGCCCGCCGTCCGGGTACGTCGCGGTGAGCCGGTGGGCCACGTGCACGGCCAGGCTGGTCTTTCCGACGCCCGCCATGCCGTCGACAGCAACCGCGGCAGTCGTGCGCAGCAGCTCCTCGACCAGCGCGGACTCAGCTTCCCGGCCGGTGAAGTCGAACAGGTCGGCCGGCAGGTCGTTGCGGCGCGGAGCGGGCGCCGCGCCGGCCCTGGACGCCTCGGCCCACACCGCGCGCAGGGGCCGGGGGTCGCGGCCCACGGCCCGGCACAGCGCCACCACGGCCTCCCACGGCGGCACGAGCTGACCGGTCAGGTACCGCGACAGCGACGAGCTGCTCAGCCCCGCCTGGCGGGCGAGGGCACGCAGGCTGAGCGCGCTCAGCTCCTTGATCCCGGCGAGCTGAGCCACCAGTCGCTCCTGGGGGCTGGACACGCGCAACACCGTACCGTCCCGGCCCACGACGCCGGATCTGCGACCTGTCTGTGCTGCTCAACCGGCTTCTGCGTGTCCCACGGTGTCCCACGGACGGCACGCGGTGCGGCCCACCGCTGATCGGATGACTCCCGTCAGCGACACCGACGACGAAGGAGAAGCGATGTCGACCGAGCGCATGCCGAACCCGGCGGTTCTGGTTCCCGAGGCGATGGAGGCCCTGATGGCGGTCAACCGGGCAGTCGCGGGCGTGGGGGTGGACGGCAAGGTGCTGGCCCTTAGCCACCTGCGGGCCAGCCAGATCAACGGCTGCGCCCCCTGTGTCGCCGGGGGCGTCCACCAGGCGCGCCAGGCCGGCGCGAGCGCCGACCAGGTGCACGCCGTCGCCGCCTGGCGGGAGACGCCGTGGTTCAGCGACGAGGAGCGGGCCGCGCTGGCCCTGACCGAGGCCGTGACCCGGCTCGCCGACCGGTCGGACCCGGTGCCGGACCAGGTGTGGGACGTGGCCGCCACGTACTTCGACCAGAAGGAACTGGCCGCGCTGCTGCTCACCATCGCCATGACCAACGCCTTCAACCGGCTCAACGCGCCGACCCGCCAGCAGGCGGGCACGTGGTGATCTGATCACCCGCCGAACAGATCCATGAACCCGGTGGAGTGGGGGCTCCACCGACCAGCACCGCCCGAAGCCACTTACCAGAAAGAGGAAGCCGCGATGTCGACCAGGGCCAAGACCACCACCGCCACCGCCACCGCCAACAAGTACGACGGGTTCACCGACGACGAGCGCAGCGCGATGAAGGAGCGCGCCAAGGAGCTGAAGAGCGCCGCACGGCGGGGCGCCAAGGCCGACCCGGAGACCGACGTGCTCGCCAAGATCGCCGAGATGGCGGAGTCCGACCGGGTGATCGCCGAGCGCCTGCACACCGTGATCAAGGCCAGCGCGCCGGGTCTCACCGCCAAGCTGTGGTACGGCATGCCCGCGTACGCCCGCAACGGCAAGGTGGTCTGCTTCTTCCAGAGCGCGGCGAAGTTCAAGACGCGGTACGCGGTGCTCGGCTTCAGCGACGAGGCGAACCTCGAGGATGGCGTCATGTGGCCGACCTACTTCGCGCTGACCGAGCTGACCGCCGACAGCGAGGCCCGGATCGCCGCGCTCGTGAAGCAGGCGGTGAGCTGAGGTCCGCGCGCTCCGCGGCGGGATGTCGGGCGGGTCTGCCCGACATCCCGCCGCGGCCGGCCGGGCTCAGAGCCAGGGTGGCGGACCCTCGAAGGTGAGTGCGTGCACGTCGAACAGGACCGCCGCCTCGACGCCCAGCGCCGGCCCGCCCTGCCGCGCCGCCCAGGTGAGGAACGGCCCGGGTTCCGGGCCGGCGACGCCCAGACCCCTGGTGTACTCGGCGTGCGCGGCCAGCGAGGCGATCCCCCGCTGCAACGGCTCGCCGGTGACGTCCACGCCGTGGGTGGGGCGCTCGGCGCCGGCGAAGCAGACGTAGCGCACGCCGCCCCAGGGTGGCAGCCCCTCGTCCACCAGCTCCGGGAAGATCCACCGGTTGCCCGCGTCGCGGGCGGCGTCCAGTGTGGCCAGTCCCACCGCCCGGTGGTCGGCCTGGTTGGTCATGCCGCCCACCATCCGGATGGTGAACGCGCCCGAGACGATGACGTCGGGCCGGTGCCGGCGGATCGCGCGCACGATGTCGCGGCGCAGCTCCGGACCGTACTCGACGACCCCGTCGCGGTGGTCGAGGAACTCCACGACGTCCACGCCGACCTCCCGGGCCGCGGCGCGTTGCTCCTCCTCGCGCAGCGGCCCGGCCTGGTCCGGGTGCATCGCGTCGATGCCCGCCTCACCCCGGGTGGTCAGCAGGTAGGTGACCTGCTTGCCCTGCGCGGTCCAGCGGGCGATCGCCGAGGCCGCGCCGTACTCGATGTCATCAGGGTGGGCGGCCACCGCGAGGCAGCGCTCCCAATCCTCCGGCAGTGCCGGTAGCAGCTCATCCACGGTCCACACCGTAGCCGCCGGCGCGCCGGGCCGGCACCGCCCGTGTCGGCACCGTCGGCCTCGGTGGAGCAGTGATAATGATCGCGTGGACCCCGACCGGCTGCACCCGCAGGCGCGGGCGGCGATACACGTCCAGCAGCGTGTCCCGCTGACCCGGGCGACCCTGCCGGCGGCGCGGCTCAGCATGATCCAGGCGACCCCGGACGAGGTGGGCGGCGGACCGCGGATCCGGTCCGTGGTCACCGTCGACGCCGGCGGAGTTCCCGCCCGCCTCTACCGCGACAGCGATTCCGGTGCGCTGCCGGTGGTCCTGTACGCGCACGGCGGCGGGTGGGTGATGGGCAACCTGGACACCCACGACGGGCTGTGCCGGCACTTGGCGGCCGCGTCCGGCTGGGCGGTGCTCTCCGTCGACTACCGGCTCGCCCCCGAGCATCCCCACCCGGCCGCGGTCGACGACATGGCGCGAGCACTCACCTGGGTGCGTGGGCCCGGGGCGGCCCGGTACGGGCTCGACCGGGGCCGGACGGCGGTGGCCGGTGACTCCGTGGGCGGGCACCTCGCGGCGGTGACCGCCCGCCGCGCCCGCGATGCCGGGATCCACCTCGCGGGACAGCTCCTCATCTGCCCGGTCCTCGACCCCGCCGCCGACTATCCCGCGCTCGACGAGTACGGCCTGGACCGGGAGGAGATGCGGTTCTTCTGGGACGCGTACGCCCCACCCGGGGTGGACCGTACCCAGCCGGATCTGGACCCGCTGCGGGCCGACCTCACCGGCCTGCCGCCCGCCGTGCTGATCACCGCCGAGCTCGACCTGTTGGCCGCCGAGGGGGAACGGTACGCCGCCCGGCTGCTGGCGGCCGGCGTTCCCGTCACCGCTGCCCGGTACCAGGGGCTCAACCACAACTTCCCGCGGAAACTGGCCATCTTCGACGCGGCCCACATCGCCCTGGCCCAGCTGGCCGCCGCGTTGAAGCGTTGGTGAGCGGTCGACACCGCACCGGTGCCGAGGCAGGTCATGCTGCCTCACTCCAGGTGTGCCGCAAGCTTGCCGACCTGTTCGGACAGTCGGTGCAGCTGGTTGCTCAGCTCCTCCCTGCGCCGTTGCAGATGGGCCCGGAGCTCGTCGCACATCTCGAACTCCGGTCGGGGGCCACGAGCGCAGGGAAGGAAGCGGCGGATCGCGTCCGAGTTCAGTCCAGAGTCCAGCAGCGCGGTGATCTGACGCACGACCAGCGGCGCGTCGTCGGCGTACTCCCGATAGCCGTTGGCGCTCCGCCTCGGGACGAGCAGCCCCTGCTCCTCGTAGTAGCGGAGCGCTCGCCTACTGACCCCGGTCATCGCGGACAGCTGCCCGATGCGCATTCAACAACTCCCTTCTTGACCTTGACGCCGACGTGAGCCCTTACGGTCTCGCTGTGCCTACCTCAACCTCACCTACCACGTCTGAGCTTCCCGTCCGACGGGTCTTCATCGTCCATGGCTACGGGGCGACGCCCGACGACCACTGGTTCCCGTGGCTACGCGACCTGCTCACCGCCCACGGGGTCGAGGTCACGGTGGTCCGGCTCCCCGAGCCCCAGGCGCCTTCCGCGGCCGACTGGCACAAGGCTGTCAGCACCGCCGTGGACCGGGTCGACGACGAGACCTGGATCGTCGCGCACAGCCTGGGCGCGATCACCGTGCTGCGGCGCCTCGCCGAGTTGCCCGCCCCGTGGTCCCTGGGCGGTGCGGTCTTCGTCGCGGGCTTCACCGGGAGACTCGAGGTGCTCCCCGTCCTGGACACCTTCCTCGCCGACGACGTGGACGTCACCGCGATCGCGCCGAACATCCGACACCGCCACGTGATCCATTCCGACGATGACGCCATCGTTCCGCCGCGCGCCTCGGTGGCCCTGGCCGACCGGCTGCGGGCACGTACCCATCTCGTCCGGGGCGCCGGCCACTTCCTGGGCAGCGAGGGCGTCACCACCCTGCCGTTGGTGGCCGAGATCCTCGAACTGGCCTCAGCGACCACGACGTCGCGGCGCTGAAACTCGGCGGACGCGGGCGAGCGGTCACGGACGCTGGCCGCTGCCCGTCGGGTCGCGTGCGCCGCCGGCGTACACCGCCGGCGGCGCCGCGGCCCGCACCCGGGCCACGTCCCCGGTCAGGTCATTCGCCCAACGGAGCAGCGCGCTAGTGCCACTCCGTCAGCCGGGGGCGCCCGGGCAACTCGATGCGGCCGGTGGACCACTTCAGTGCCGCCCACGGGTCCACGCCGGCCAGTTCCTGCGCCGCCTCCGGAAACAGCCGAGCGAGCACCCGGGCGCACACGTCCCGCGGTGGATCGACAGCGAGGCCGAGGCCCTGTGCGATGTCGTCGCCGTGCAGCAACGCTTCCACGCACCCCATCGCGGCGAAGCCCTCCGGATCGGCCTGACCGCTGGGGTGGTAGGCCCGGACATCCGGCCCGGACACGCGTACGGTGGCCGCCAGCATGCGGCCGCCCACCTCGGCGAACTCCAGTACCTCTGCCGGCGAGGCGTCCTGGTCGGCGTTCGCCATGAAGCGCACGAACCGCTTCTCCGGTCGGGCCAGGAGCTGACCGGCGAACGAGATCAGGCAGTCGCCGAGGTGCTCGGCGGTGTGCCAGCAGTCCCACTCCAGACTGCCGGCCCGCGCGGACCACTCGAGCGCGGTCGCTGGTCGCAGGCTGGCAACGACAGTCGACAACGCCGCGTCGAGATCATCGGCGGTGACCACCATGACTTCCTCCAGGTCTTGCCAGGCCGATGCCGCACCGGCATCAGTCAGTGGCAGGCAGCTTGCCCGAAGGGTGTGACGAACTGACCGGCGGCGGCGGCCGGTGCCCCGAGCCGGCCTTGCCGTCGACGGCAGGTGGCGAGGCTGCTCACGCGTCCAGCACGGTGAGCCACTCGGCGGTTCGGGGGCGGTAGCCGTGCCGGTCTACGAGTCCCCGGACGATCGCCGGCACGTGACCGGCGCCGTAGACGACCGCGACGTCGATCCGCTCCGACGAGCGGGTACGGACCAGTTCGGCGAGCGCGACGAGCAACCGCTCGTCCCGGTCGCCGCCGAACGTGCGCTCGAAATGATCAGCGAAGTCGCTGTCCGAGTACAGCTCGTCCCGCGCGCTGGGTAGGTCGTTCAGCTCGACCTCCGGCGAGAGCAGCCGTCGCGTGCCACCGAAGAACTGGGCGACGGCCACGATCGGCAGGAGGCACCACAGCTGTAACCGGTAGCGCAGCGGCATCGCCCGCCAGCCCTGGGCGAACTCCGCCGTCGTCACGTCCGGGTTGATCACCTCCACGCCGAGCGACCGGTAGGCGATGTTGTCGACCACCAGCCCGGAACGCTTGTTCGCCGGCATGACCCGGTAGGTGAGCGTGACGGCCCAGGCGAGGACCGAGCGCCCCCGGACGCCCTCGACGACGAGCAGGTCACACCGCCGCAGCCGCTGCGTCACCGCCGCGTAGAACTCCGGGCTCGCGACATGGAGCATGGGGAACAGCACGAACTCCAACTGGCTGCCGGGGCGCCGGAGGCGCAGCACCGCAGACCGGGTCCCGATGATGCTGTGCTCGATGATCTGCATGCCGCCACCCACCGTCCGTCGGCACTGCGCTTCACGGTAGGTCCGCGGAACAAGCGGGCAGTCCTCCCGCCTGGACGAGCAGCTGGCAGGAGCGGGACCCCGGGAATCAGGAGTACCGCCGGTCGTCGACGGCGGCGCGCCCGGTCGCGGGAAGGCTCGCGTATCGGGTCGGGCTGACACCGAGGTGGCGCTTGAAGTGCCGGGTCAGGTGCGACTGGTCGTGGAACCCGGCCGCGGCGGCGACCTCGGCGGGGCGCCGGCCGGCGAGCAGCAGCCGGCGGGCCAGCTCGATGCGGCGGCTGGTCAGGTACGAGTGCGGCGGCAGCCCGTACGTCCGGGTGAACGCCCGGACCAGGTGGGTGGGGTGAGCGTGCAGCAGCCCGGCGGCCTCGCGCAGGGTGACGCCCTCGGCGGTCCGGGCGTCCAGCAGCTCGCGCAACCGGACGGCGAGGACGTGGGCGGCCGGCTGGTCCCCGGTCGGGATGTGCCGGCGTAGGTGCAGGTTGAGCCGTTCCAGGATGAACGCGAGGCGGCTGTCCGCCTCGAACCCGTCGCCGGGCCGGGCGAGCGCCTGGTGGAGCTGGTGGATCCGCCGGCGTAGCTGCTGGTCGGGCAGGTTCGGCCGGTCGACGGCCGCGCCGGTCGCCGCCGCGTCGAGCACCGACGGGTCGAGGTAGAGGACCCGCTTGCGGAAGCCGTGCCGCGTGGCGGAGCGGCCGTCGTGCGGCACGTGTGGCGGTAGGAGGGTGACCGACGGCCGCAGGGCGCCGTGCCGATGCCGGTCGAGGTCGAAGCGGATCGCGCCGTCGTCGACGATCAGCAGCGTCCACACGTCGTGCGTGTGTGCCGGGTAAGCGTGGTCGACGAAGTGCGCGTGGAACACCTCGGCGATCCCGGGCACCGCCGGTCGCCAGGCGCTGACGTGCGAACCCGCCGGCCGACTGGCCATGCTAAGAACGTACAAGACGGGGATCGTCCCGGGCGGGCAGCCTCGAAGCCATGAGTGAGCCGATCCGCTTCGACACCAAGATTGCCGTTCTGATCCGGGACGACCTCGCGGCCTGGCAACGGCTGAACGTCACCGCCTTCCTGGTCAGCGGCGTCGCCGGCGCCGCGCCAGAACTGCTCGGCGAGGAGTACCTCGACGCGGACGGCATCCGCTACCTGCCCATGTTCCGCCAGCCGGTGCTGGTGTTCGCCGGGGATCGGGAGACGTTGACCAGTGCGCACGGGCGCGCGCTCACCCGCGGGCTGCGCATCTCGATCTTCACCCAGGAGCTGTTCGGCACCGGCAACGACCGGGACAACCGGGCAGCCGTACGGGCGGTGTCCCGGGAGAAGCTCGACCTGGTGGGGTTGGCGCTGCACGGTCCGCGGAGTGCGGTGGACAAGGTGGTCAAGGGGGCCAGCCTGCACCGATGAGAGCCGACGCCCGAAGGTGGGCCGGACGGCCGGTGGACGATCAGGCGGGCGGTTTCCCCGTGCCGGCGGGCACCAGTTGCCGGATGTCGGTGGGAAGTGCTGCCTGAAGGCGCTCCATGATGCGGCCCTGCGTCGCCTCGCCGACGACTTCGAGCACGACCCGAGCGGCCTCCGCTGCCTCCGGACGGTCCATTCCCGCCCGATCGGCCACCCGCCCGACGAACTCCTCCCGGTCGAACCGGAGTCCGCCGCTGGGCGACTTCGCCGTCTGCCGCAGGTATTCGCCGATCTCGCGAGGAAGTTCGGCGGCGATGTTCTCGGCCAGCCCGTCCGGCACCCGCTCGCCGAGCGTCTGCAGCGTCGCCCGGATGGCGGACGTCGCCGCACCGATGTCGGCGAGTCGCGCCCTCGCCTGGACCTGGCCCACCAGCTCGTGATGTTGCACGTCGGTCACCTCCCACGTCCGCTTCCTGTCGTACGCCCGGACGCCGGGTCGACCGGCGCCGCGGCGTCGGCGGTCAGCGCCCGGCCCCGGTCGTCACCTCAGCCCAGCTTGCGTCGCGGATACCCCCGATGCCGGCCCTGACACCACGAGGCGGCCCGCCTCCAGCAGGCGGAACGCGGTGATCGGTCAGCCAGGCCGGCCGGTGGCGCGGAAACCGGCAGGCGTGGGTAGCGTGCGGGTCATGAGTGAGGACACCTTCCGCTCGGTGAACATCGAGCGCACCAGCGTGGGCAAGTACGTCGTGCGGAACGTCCGTGGCGGATCGCTGCCGATGGGTACGGGGGAGGACGGCGACTTCACGCCGGTGGAGCTGCTGCTGGCGGCGATCGGCGGCTGCACCGCGATCGACGTGGACCACATCACCAGCCGGCGCGCCGAGCCGATCCAGTTCTCCGTCGACGTCACCGGCGACAAGATCCGGGACGAGACCGGCGGAAACCGGATGGAGAACCTCCGGGTCGAGTTCACCGTGACGTTCCCGGCGGGCGCGGACGGCGACCGGGCGCGCGAGGCGCTGCCCCGGTCGCTGCAGCAGTCGCACGACCGGCTCTGCACCGTCTCCCGTACCGTCGAACTCGGCACCCCCGTCGCCACCGTCGAGGCTGCCGGTTCCACCGGGGACTGAGGTTTTCGGACGTCGTCCTGGCTGGCGGTCGATTTGTCACGCGACCGTCACGCCACCGCGCGGGGGCCGTCATGGCGCCGGGCATTCCTGGTGAGAGGAACCTCATCGCCGGGGGCAGGTGAATCATCATGGCCGGCCAGGGCAGGGTACGCCGGGTGGCGATCAACGCCGGACTGGTCCTGGCCGCCTTGCCCTCCGCCGGCTGCACCTGGGACCCGGCGCCACAGCCGTCCCCGCGGCCGGCCAGCACGAGTCCGTCGAGCACCCTGGCCCGGGCCGAGATCGGCGACCGGCTGACCGTCACCGCCGCCGTCGAGCGAGTCGTCGACGACGCCGCCTTCGTGGTCTGGGACGTCGACCTGGCCGACGACTCGCTGCTGGTGCTGACCCGTCAGGTCGTCGAGGCGGCGCCACCGCAACTGGTCACGGTCGAGGGCACCGTCGTCCGGTTCTCGTACCGGGACCTGCTCGGCCGTCCCGGGCTCGGTCACCCGGACGCCTATCGGTCGTTCGAGGGGCGGAAGGCGTTGGCGGCCGATCAGGTGACCGTGTGGCGGTGACCGACCCTGGGTCCCCGGCCGTCGACCACGACAGGCGTCCCGCGCCGGACGTCCAGTGTTGTCGACCGCCGCGCGGCCGAGCCCAACCGTCCGGTGACGGGGGTTCGCCGCTCGTGCTGGTCACCAGCCGTGGTGCCGACGGGCGGACGGCGGGTGCCTCGCCGGGGTCGGCGGAAGAATCCTGGTCAGGTGTCGTATCGGGCCGGCCGCCCGTCGTCTAGGAGGTGGAAGCGCCAACCGATCAAGGAGCGAGCGTATGAAACCGGTCCTGAACACCCTGGACATCGTCGTGGCGGACATCGCCGCGTCGATCGCGTTCTACCGCCACCTGGGCCTGGACTTCCAGGTCGATCCCAGCTACGCCGAGCACGCCGGCTGCGACCTGCCCAACGGCCTGCACCTCATGCTGAACGAGGAGAAGTTCACCTCGACGGCCCGCCCCGGCTGGACCCGGGCCGCGGGCAGCCCGCCGATCTTCCTGGCGTTCCAGTTCGACACGCCGACCGAGGTCGACGCCACGTACGCCGAACTCGTCGCCGCCGGATACACCGGCTCCCGGGAACCGTGGGACGCCTTCTGGGGTCACCGCTATGCCACCGTGCTCGACCCCGACGGCAACGGCGTCGATCTGTACTGTCCGCTGCCGGGCCGTGGCTGAGAAGGTGGATGACATGAGGTACGTGCTGATGTTCGCCGACACCGAGCAGTTCGCCGCCGACCTGGCCGCAATGGACGAGACCGAGCGGGAACGGGCCTACGGGCGGGTGCGGCAGTGGTTCGCCGACAACGCCGACAAGATCAGGGGCCACACCCACCTGATGCCGCCGCACACCGCCACCACGGTCCGGCTGGAGGGCGGCGACCCGGTGATCACCGACGGACCGTTCGTGGAGGGCAAGGAGGTCATCTCCGGGTTCGCCGAGATCGACGTCGCCGACCTCGACGAGGCGCTGCGCCTGGTCAGGTCGTGGCCGGCCTGCCCGCTGGTCGAGATCCGGCCCATCGCCGGGTGAGCGCCGCCGCCGAGGCCGAGCTGGCTCGCGTGGTACGCGACCACGCGGGCCGGCTCGCGGCCTCCCTGGTGTCGCTGATCGGGGACTTCTCCGCCGCCGAGGATCTGGTGGCCGACGCGGTCGAGGCGGCCCTGCGGCACTGGCCGACCGAGGGCATCCCGGCCAACCCGGAGGGCTGGCTCTACACGGTGGCGCGGCGGCGCGGCCTGGACGTGCTGCGCCGCCACGCGCGCTACCGGGACAAGCTCGTCCTGGCGGCGTGGCCACCGCCGTCGGCGGAGCCGGACGACCGGCTCCGCCTGATCTTCACCTGCTGCCACCCGGCGCTGCCGCGCAGCGCGCAGATCGCCCTCACCCTGCGCGTGGTGTGCGGCCTGACCACCGCCCAGATCGCCCGCGCGTTCCTGATCCCGGAAACCACGGTGGCGCAGCGGATCACCCGCGCCAAGCGGAAGATCGCCGACGCGGGAATCCCGTACCGGATCCCGGACACCGATGAACTCGGTGCCCGGCTGGCCCAGGTGCTGGCCGTGGTCTACCTGCTGTTCAACGAAGGCTACCTGTCCAGCACCGGCGACCGCGTGCAGTCGCGGGACCTGGCCGACGACGCCGAGTTCCTCGCCGCGATGCTCGCCGGTCTGATGCCCACCGAGCCCGAGGTCCTCGGCCTGCTGGCCCTGATCCGGCTGCACCGGGCCCGCGCCGCGGCCCGCTTCACCAGCAGCGGCGAGATCGTCCGGCTGCCCGAGCAGGACCGCAGCCGGTGGGACCGGCAGGCCATCGCCGACGCGGCCCGGCTGATCGCCAAGGCCGCCGCGGCCCGGCAGCCCGGCCCGTACCAGCTGCAGGCCGCCATCGTGGCCGTGCACGCCGAGGCACCGAGCTGGGCCGACACCGACTGGCAGCAGATCGTGCTGCTGTACACCATGCTCGACGGCCTGGCGCCGTCACCGGTCACCAAGCTGCACCGGGCGATCGCGTTGCGGTACGTCGCCGGGCCGCGGGACGCGTTGAGCGAGGTCGACGACCTCGCCGACGCGCTGGCCGGCTACCACCTGTGGCACGCCACCCGCGCCGAACTGCTGCGCGACCTCGGCAACGCCGACCAGGCACGCGCCGCCGACGCGCGGGCGTTGGAGCTGACGGCCAACCCGGCGGAGCGGTCGCTGCTGCGGCAGCGGATCACCTGGGCGTGACCGGGTACCGCTCAGCCTGCCTGGGGCGGAGCCGGTTTGCGGGCGTGGATGCGCTCGACCGTGCCCGCCTTGAGCCGTTCGGTCGCCACGACCTCGAATCCGGCGGCCTCCACCAGGGGTAGCTGGCGGCGGGTGAAGTGTTCCCCGGCCGCCCGGATCGTGACCCGCTCCAGCAACCACTGGGCGGCGCGGATCGGCCGCCAGCTGCTACCGATGTGGTCCACCAGCAGCAGCGTGCCGCCCGGCACCAGGACCCGGTACATCTCGGCGATCGCGGCGGCCGGGTCGGGGATGCTGCACAGCGACAGCGCGCACGCCACCGTGTCGAACGACGAGCCGGCGAAGGGCAGCTGCTCGGCGTCGCCTTCGCGCAGGTCCACCTCTCGGCCGAGATCGGCGGCGCGCGTACGCGCGATGGCCAGCATCGCCGGACTCAGTTCGAGCCCGGTGACGGTGATGTCGGGTCGGTAGTGGGGCAGGTTCCGGCCGGTGCCGATCGCGACCTCGAGCACCCGTCCCTGCGCGCGCTGACCGAGCCACTCGCGTCCGCCGGCGAACCAGACCCGCTCGAAGAAGGTGATCTGCTTGTCGTAGCTGGGCGCGGTTTTGTCCCACACCCGCCGCTGCCGCGCGGTCGGGGTCTCGCCCGTCCCGGGCCCTGCCGTGTCGGTCATGACGATCCTCGTCTGTCTGCGGGCTTCCCAAGTTACAACGGCCGTGCGATCAGCACCGCCGGCCGGCGACCGCCGCGGCGGATGCCGTCGGCCGGCCACCGGTTGGCGGACATCCACCGGCGGCGAGTGAGAATGAACCGGTGAACCGTCCGGCCGCGCCGTTGGCGAGACATCTGCTACGGGTGCGCGATCTGATCGACCGCGCGTACGCCCAGCCGCTCGACGTCCGCGCCCTGGCCCGTAGTGCCTCGGTCTCGCCGTCCTACTTCAGCCGCAGCTTCAAGGCCGCGTTCGGGCAGACCCCGTACCAGTACCTGATGAGCCGGCGCCTGGAACGCGCGAAGGCCCTGCTACGCGCCGGGGAGCTGTCGGTCACCGAGGTCTGCCTCGCGGTCGGTTTCACCAGCCTGGGATCGTTCAGCGCCCAGTTCCGCCGCATCGTCGGCGAGAGCCCCACCGCCTACCGTCGGCGCGACGGTCAGCAGACGCTGGCCAGGCTGCCCGGCTGCTACGTCCGTATGTGGACCCGTCCACACCACTGACGGCCGGCGGCGGCAAGTGGGTCGTTTTCGAGAAGCCGGACGAGCCGCTGCCTTCGTACCGTCGTGATCAGGACCGCGGACGAGCCGCGGCGACGGCACGGACGGGAGCCGCGATGCAGAGGACCACGTCAGCGGACGGTACGACGCTCGCCTACGACCAACTGGGCGAGGGCCCGGCGCTGATCCTGGTGGCCGGCGCGGCCTGCGATCGCGGCGTCAACGCGCCGGTCGCCCAGGCGTTGGCCAAGACCTTCACGGTGCTCAACTACGACCGTCGGGGACGCGGCGACAGCGAAGACACACCACCGTACGCGGTCGCCCGGGAGGTCGAGGACATCGCGGCACTCGTGGCGGCGGCCGGCGGAACCGCCAGCGTCCTCGGGTTCTCCTCGGGCGCCGCGCTGGCCGCCGAGGCGGTCGCCAGCGGGCTGCCCATCGAGCGGCTGGTCATGTGGGAACCGCCGTTCAGCACCGACCCCGACGGCCCACGGCGGGCGAAGGAGTACGCCGGCCGGCTCGCGGAGCTGCTGGCGGCCGACCGGCGGGGCGACGCGCTGGCGCACTTCATGACGCACGTGGGTGTCCCGCCCGAGGTGATCGCCGGCGCCCGCCGGTCGCCGTACTGGCAGGCCGGTCTCCGGTTGGCTCCCACGCTGGCCCACGACGCCGCCATCCTGGCCGACACCACCATCCCGACGGCCCGCTACGCCGAGATCGCCGTGCCCACGCTCGTCCTGTCCGGCTCGGCGAGCCCCGAGTTCCTGCGGACGGCCGCCGAACAGACTGCCGGAGCGATCCCGGGCGCCCGGCACGCCGTGCTGCCCGGCCAGGACCATAATGTGGCGGGCGAGAGCCTCGCGCCGGTCGTCGCCGCCTTCGCCGGCCGCTGAGTCATCCGCCGACGCGGCTCGGTCAGCGATCCGTCGACAGGGAGCATCTGGTGATCACAGGTATGGCGTTGGTGTGCGTCAACGTCCTGGACATGGACGAGGCCCGCGACTTCTACGTCGGGAAGCTCGGCTTCGAGATCGACATCGACCAGGTACAGGACGGTTTCCACTGGATGGTCGTCCACGCGCCGGCCCAGCCGGAGGTGCCGCTGATGCTCGTGCTGCCCGGTCCGCCGGTGGTGGACGGTGACGTGGCGAACCAGCTCCGGTCGCTGGTGGCGACCGGGCACATGAGCGTCGGTGCGTTCGCCACGCAGGACTGCTGGGCCAGCTACCGGGACCTGCGGGCCAGGGGTGTCGAGTTCATCGAGGAGCCGGAGGAACGTTTTTACGGCATCGACGCCGCCTTCCGCGACCCGTTCGGAAACCACTGGCGGCTCACCCAGCGGAAACCGATAGTCACACCCCCACGGTGATCCGACGCCGGCTGGTTCCCACCGGTCCGTGCCCGCGTTCCCGCTAGTCCGTGCCCGCGTGGGCCGGGACGGCGGTGGGTGAACCGGACCGCTCGGCCCGGTGCAGCAGCCCGGCGGCGACCAGCCCGCCAGCCAGGACGGCCACCGCACCCACGGTCTGGCCGGTGGCGAGCGCGTCGGCGTAGGCGACGGTGACCGCCTCACGGTCCGGCCCGGCGGCGGCGAGGGCGGCCGGGAACGATCCGGCGCCGGCCAGCGCGGCGGGCAGCAGCGCGGTGAACCGGGCGTTCAACACGGCGCCCAGCACGGCGATGCCGAGACTGCTGCCGACCTCCGTCATGGTGCCGTCGACCCCGGCGCCGGCGCCGGCCTTCTCCGCCGGGATGGCGCTCATCACCGCCTCGACGATCGCCGGGTTGGCCAGCGCACAACCGGTACCCATCACCAGCAGCCCGGCGAGCAGCACCCCGTAGCCGTCGGACGGGCCGTGGGTGACGAGCGCGAGACCCGCCGCGAGCAGCCCCATGCCGACCGCGATGGCGGCCGGCAGGCCGAGCCGGCGGATCGCCACGGCCGCGGCGCCGCTGACGTTGAGCAGCACGATGGACAGGGCGAACGGGGCCATCCGCAGGCCCGCCTCCCAGGCCGGGTAGCCGCGGACGAACTGCAGTTGCTGGGTGAGCAGGAACAGCGCGCCGGTCGCCCCGAAGGTGATCAGGACGACCCCGGAGACCGCGCCGACGAAGCGGCGGTTCCGGAAGAAGTGCATGTCCAGCATCGGGTCCGGGACCCGCTGCTCCCAACGGACGAAGAGCCAGAGCAGGACCAGACCGGCCGCGGCCGCGCCGAGCACCTCGGCCGACGCCCAACCCCGTTCCGGCCCGGCGATGATCGACCAGACGATCGCGGTCAGGCCGGCGACGGAGAGCACCACCCCGCCCAGGTCGAGGCGACCGCCGGCCGGATCGCGGGACTCGGGGACCAGCGCCCGGCCCGCCACCAGGCAGACCAGCACGATCGGGACGTTCATCAGGAAGATGGCACCCCAGGGCAGGTGCGCCAGCACGGCTCCACCGATCGGGGGCCCGGCGGCGAACCCCAGCGCGCTGGTGGCCGCCCAGATGCCGATCGCCCGGGACCGCTCGGCCCCGGTGAAGACCTGCATGGCGACCGCCAGCGTGGCGGTGACCAGCAGGGCCCCGCCGACGCCCATCCCGGCCCGGGCCGCGATCAACTGCTCGGCGGTCCGCGCGAGCCCGGCGGCCAGCGAACCGAGCCCGAACAGGACCAGCCCGGCGAGCAGCATCCGGCGGCGTCCGTACCGGTCGACGGCGCTGCCGGCGGTGAGCAGCAACCCCGACAGCACCAGCGCGTACGCGTTGATCATCCACTGCACGTCGGCGGTGCTGGCGTGCAGTTCGGCGGTGAGCACCGGCACCGCCACGGTGAGGACGGTGTTGTCCAGCACCACGACGAGCTGGGCCAGACAGAGCACGGCCAGGATCAGCCACCGGGTGCGGGACGGCGGTGGCGGCCCGGCCGACCGGACCGGCGCCGCCCGGCCCGTCGAGCCGGGCGGCGCGACGGCAACCGGATCGGCGCTCATCGCTTCGGCGCGAAGCGGGCGAGCGGGTTGGCCAGGGTGCCGGCGAACTGGAGCGCGGCGGACGGATCGGCCAGGTCGACCATCTGCTGGTTGTTGCGCAGTTGCAGGCGGTTGAGGCAGGACAGCGCGAACTCCGCGGCGAACAGGTCGTGGCGGCGCAGCCGGTCGGCCAGGTGGGGCACGCTGTCGGCGTAGTCGGCGGCGCACTCGGCGACCGTCCGCCAGAAGTCGTCCTCGGCCAACACGCCCTCGGTGTGCAGGATGGCCGCGAGGTGGCGCAGGAAGCAGTCGAAGACGTCGGTGAAGATCGACAGGATTCTCTCGTCCTCCGGAATGGCCGCCCGGATCCGTCGTACCCGCTCGGGCAGGTCCGCCTCCGGGTCCATCACCACGATCTCCTCGGCGATGTCCTTGAAGACCACCCGCTCGACCGCGCCGGCGTGCAGGACGAGGATGACGTTCTCGCCGTGCGGCATGAACGCCAGGTCGTAGGCGTAGAGGCTGTGCAGCAGCGGCACCAGGTAGGCGTCCAGGTAGCGGCGCAGCCAGTCCGCCGGCGCCAGGCCCGACTCGGCGATCAGGGCCTCGGCGAGCGAGCGGCCGTCCCGGTCGACGTGCAGCAGCGAGGCCATGGTGGCGAGCCGGCGGCCGGGCTCCAGCCCGCCGACCGGGCTCTCCCGCCAGAGCGCGGCCAGCATCTTCCGGTACGGGGAGTACCGGTCGGTGGTCGTCTCGTACTGGCGGTGCCGGAAGCCGATCGCGGCCCGCTCCCGGATGATCGACAGGCGGGTGCGCTTGAGCACCGGATCGTTGTCGATCAGGTCGGCCAGCCAGTCGTTGATCGCCGGGGTGGCCTCCATGTACGCGGCGGACAGCCCGCGCATGAAGCCCATGTTCAGCACCGACAGGGCCGTCTTGACGTAGTGCTTCGTCGGGTCGGTGACGTTGAAGAACGTCCGGATCGACTGCTGGGCGAGGTACTCGTCCGGCCCTTCGCCGAGGCAGACCAGCCGGCGCCGGGCCACCTCGCCGGCGAAGGTGACGGCCAGCTTGTTCCACCACTGCCACGGGTGCACCGGGATGAGCAGGTAGTCGGCCGGGTCGAGGCCGAGCCCGGTGAGCACGCCGGCGAAGTGCTCGACCGTGTCGGCGCCCAGCTCGGCCCGCACCAGCGTGTCGTAGTCCAGGTCGGCGGCGCAGGTGAAGGTGGTGTGGTCGCGGTGCGCGGCCAGCCAGAGCAGCCGGACGGGCGCGGCCGCCTCCGGGGCGTAGCGGTGGTACTCGTGCACCCCGAACCCGATCCGGCCGTTGTTCGCCACGAAGCACGGGTGGCCCTCGGTCATGCCCGTCTCGATGGCCTGGAAGTCCGCCCGGGCCAGCTCCGCGGCGCTCACCGACGGCTTGCCGAGCTTGTACGCGGTGCCGGCCAGGGTGGAGGTGATCTCCTCCAGGTAGACCGGCAGGATCGCGTCGGTGAGCCCGAGCGCGCCGCGCAGTTCCAGGCACAGGTCGACGGCGTCGAGCGGCAGCTCCTCGCCGTCCCGGTGCCGGGTGATGCTCTCGGCGTCGACCTGCCAGTGGTCGAGGGCGAGCCGCTGGGCGGCGAAGCGGTACGCCACGGCGCCGTCGTCGCTGCGGACCAGCCACCGGCCGTCGTCGGTCGGCTCGGGGACGACGAGGCGCTCGTGGGCGAACTCGGCGAGGGCCTTGCGGACCAGCAGCCGGTTGGCCGTCGCCCAGGCGTCAGGGGTCAGGTGGTCCACGGCGGCGGTCGCGTTCACGCGGGCACCCCTTCTCGGGTCGCGGTCAGGAACTGGTCCCGGGTACAGGCGCTGAGCAGCGCCTCCTTCTCGGGCTTGCGGATCGGGCCGACGACGGTGAAGCCCACCGCGGCGTTGAGCGCGTGGACGGCGGTGTTGTGGACGTCCGGTTCGACCACCACCCGCCGGGTGGCCGGGTCGGCGAAGAGCCACGCCATCACCGTGGTGATCACCGCGCGGGTGAAGCCGTGCACCGGCCGCTCGGTGGGGGCGCAGAGGAAGTGCATGCCGACGTCGCCCGCCGCCGGGTCGTACAGGCCGACGAGCTCGACCCGGGCGGGGTCGTACCGCTCGGCGAGGAAGGCCGGTTCGCCGCGCCACAGGCCCAGGTACGCGTCGTGGTGCGGGTGCGCGGCGATCCGCCGGTACTCGGCCGCGACCTGGGCCACGTCGGCGTCCTGCATGAGCCAGAACGCGGCCTTGGGGTGGGTGACCCAGCGGTGCAGCAGCGGGGCGTCGGCGTCCGGGTCGAGGGGGCGCAACGCGAACTCGCCGAGCCGGGCGTCGACCCGGGTGAACACGGCCATCACGCCACCCCCGCCGGCGCGCCGAACTCCTGGAAGGCGATGCTCTTCTCGATCGGGTAGTGCTCGCGCCCGGTCAGCTCCCGGATGATCCACGAGTTGCGGTACGGACCCATGCCCAGGTCGGGGGAGGTGATGCTGTGCGTGTGGGTGCCGGCGTTCTGCAGGAAGATCTCCCGGCCGGTGTGGTCGATGCTGTAGTTGCGGGCCACGTCGAACCGGCCGTGGCCGTCCCACCGGATCCGGTCGCGGATCGGGGCCAGGAACTCGGGAACCCGGTAGTGGTAGCCGGTGGCCAGCACCAGCCCCTCGGTGTCCAGGGTGAAGTCGCGGCCCTGCTCCACCTGGCGCAGCCCGAGGGTGTACGTTCCGGTCGCGGCGTCGTGGGTGGCGCTGGTCAGCTCGGTGTTGGTGAGCAGCCGGGTCGGCACCGGCCCGTGCACGCTGTGGGCGTAGAGCTGGTCGTAGATGTCGTTGATCAGGTCGGCGTTGATTCCCTTGAACAGCCCCTTCTGCTCGGCCTCCAGCCGGTAGCGGGTCGGCTCGGGCAGCGCGTGGAAGTAGTCCACGTAGTCCGGTGAGGTCATCTCCAAGGTCAGCTTGGTGTACTCCAGCGGGAAGAACCGGGGCGAGCGGGTGACCCAGTTCAGCTGGTAGCCGTGGCCGCCGATGTCGCCGAGCAGGTCGTGGTAGATCTCCGCGGCGCTCTGCCCGCTGCCCACGATCGTGATGCTGCGCTTGGCCCGCAGCGCCGCCCGGTGCTCCAGGTACCGCGAGTTGTGGATCAGGTCGCCGCCGAGGCCGGCGCAGGCGTCCGGGACGTACGGCGGGGTGCCGGTGCCGAGCACCAGGTGCCGGGCCCGGTGGGTGACCGGCCCGTCCGCCGTTTCGGCGCGCACCACGTAGCGGCCGTCGGACTCGTCGTACTCGACGGCGGTGACGGCGTGTCCGAAGCGCAGGTTCGGCAGCTTCCCGGCGGCCCACCGGCAGTAGTCGTTGTACTCCGCGCGCAGCGGGAAGAAGCTCTCCCGGATGTAGAAGGGGTAGAGCCGGCCGGTCTCCTTCAGATAGTTGAGGAAGGAGTACGGCGAGGTCGGGTCGGCGAGGCTGACCAGGTCGGCGATGAACGGCGTCTGCAGCCGGGTCGACTCGAGCAGCATCCCGGGGTGCCAGTCGAAGCCGTCCCGGGCCTCCAGGAACACCCCGTCCAGGTCGTCGATCGGTGCGGTCAGGCAGGCCAGGCCGAGGTTGTACGGGCCCAGGCCGACGGCGATGAAGTCGTGGGTCGACATGCGGTTCTCCAAACGGCGGGGCGTCAGCCGACCGGGCAGGACAGCTCGGCGGCGGAGCTGGCGCGGGCGTACCAGGCGGCGTGCTCGGCGATCAGGTCGAGGACGTGGGCGATGTCCGCCACCGTGGTCTCGGGGTTGAGCAGGGTGAACTTCAGGTAGTGGGCACCGTCCACCTTGGTGCCGGCCACCAGGGCGGCGCCGGAGGCGGCCAGCGCCTCCCGGGCGTGCAGGTTCGCCTCGTCGGTCAGGCCCGGGCCGGCGCCGTCGGGGAGGTAGCGGAACACCACGGTGCTCAGCTGCGACCGGGCGGCCACCTGGAAGCGGGGATCGGCGTCGAGCAGGTGCCAGGCCTCGGCCGCGAGGTCGACCACCCGGTCGAAGAGCGCGCCGATGGCGTCCGGGCCCATGATGCGCAGGGTGAGCCAGAGCTTGCACGCGTCGAACCGGCGGGTGGTCTGGATGCTCTTGTCGACCTGGTTGGGGATGCCCTGCTCGGCGGCCCGGGCGGGGTTGAGGTAGTCGGCGTGCCAGGTGGCGTGCCGCAGCATCCGGCCGTCGCGGACCAGCAGCGCGCTGGAGCTGACCGGCTGGAAGAACGACTTGTGGTAGTCGACGGTCACCGAGTCGGCCCGCTCGATGCCGTGCAGCAGGTGCCGGCGGGTGGGGGAGACCAGCAGGCCGCAACCGTAGGCCGCGTCGACGTGCAGCCACACCCCGGCCGCCGCGCAGATCTCGGCGATCTGGGTCAGCGGGTCGATGGTGCCGAAGTCGGTGGTGCCGGCGGTGGCCACGACGGCCATCACCACCAGGCCCTCGCGCCGGCAGCGGTCGATCGTGCGGGCGAGCTCGTCGGTGCGCATCCGCCGGCCCGCGTCGGTGGGCACGGTGAGGACCGCGTCGCTGCCCAGCCCGAGCAGCTTGGCGGCCTTCTGCACGCTGAAGTGTCCGGCGGCGGAGGTGACGATCCGCAGTCGGGCGAGCACCTCCGTCCGGGCCGGGCGGGTCGCGGCGGCGCCGACCACCCGGCGGTACGCCTCCTCGCGAGCCAGCAGCATCGCCTGCAGGTTCGACTGGGTGCCGCCGCTGGTGAAGACGCCGTCGGCGGCGGCGCCGAGGCCGATCCGCCCGGCCGTCCACTCGATGAGCCGCCGCTCCATCAGGGTGGCCCCGGCGCTCTGGTCCCAGGTGTCCAGCGAGGAGTTGACAGCGCTCAGCACCGCCTCCCCGAGCAGCGCCGGGATCACCACCGGGCAGTTGAGGTGGGCCAGGTAGCGGGGGTGGTGGAACCACACCGCGTCGCGCAGCCAGAGCTCGTTCAGTTCGTCGAGGGCGGCGTCGGTGTCACCCAGCGGCCGGTCCAGGTCGATGCCGGCGATCAGGGGGGCCAGCGCCTCCGGCGTGACGCCGGTGAACGGCCGGTCCGCGCCGGCCACCCGGTCGGCCACCCGGTCCACGCCCTGGCTCAGCACGCGCTGGTAGCGCGCGACCGAACCGGCGTTGAACAGGTGGGCCCGGGCGGCGGACAGGTCGGGGACGGCCCCGGTCGACGAGCTGTCGAGCGTGCTTCCGGTCAGGCTCATGCAGGTCCTCAGGTCGAGGTGGACATGATGGGCGCCGAGCGCCGGAGTTAGGTTAGCCTAACCTAATAGCTCGTCAAGCAGGGGGTCGGCGGTTCATCCCACCGGGGCCACGTCACCCACGGCCGGGCGCTGGTCGGGCGCCTCGACCAGCAGCCGGCGGGGGCGGTGTCGCCGCTGGTGTGCGATGCCGAGTACGACGCCGGCGGCCACCAGCACGATGGACGCGACCGCGACCGGGGCGTAGCCCACGCGTTCGGCGGCTGCCAGCCCGACCGAGGACGCCACGAACGAACAGACCAGCCCGAACGACGACAGCACGGTGAAGTCGGTGCCGCCGGTGTCGGGCCGCGAGTAGTCCATGTTGACCGTGTAGAGCACCACGTTCGCCACCGTGTACGCGGCCAGGAAGCAGCAGAGGGCGACCACCGTCCCGGCCAGCGGTGCGCGTCCGTTCATCAGCGGCAGCAGCAGCACCGTCGACAGCCCCAGCGTCACCCCGCCGGCCACCAGCATCCAGCTCCGCCCGAGGCGGGCGATGCCGAAGCCGGCCAGCAGACCGGCCACGATCGCCGGGGCGCTGGTCACCACCCCGGTCACCACGCCGATCCGGCCCAGCGACCAGCCGGCGTCGACCAGGGCCGGCGTGACCAGCGCGTACGCCATCCCCGCGCCGACGTAGACCAGCGGCACCACCCCGAAGGTCCACCACCGGCAGCCGGGCTGGCCGAACACCGACAACAGCGCCCGGTAGGCCGCGCCGACCCGGGGGACCCGGTCGGTGCGGGCGGGCTCCCGGAAGCGCCACACCACCAGCAGCCCGACCGTGGTCAGGGCGGCCAGCAGGCCGATCGCCGGTACCCAGCCGAACCGGTCGTAGACCAGTACGCAGGCGCCGCCGCCGAGCAGGTTGCCGAGATAGCTGGCGGCCACCTGGATGCCGTTGCCCACGCCCCGGGCCGACTCGGTCAGCAGCCGGACGGCGACCGCGTCCACGGCGATGTCCTGGGTGGCGGAGAAGAAGACGTACGCCGCGCAGATGGCGACCACCGGGCCGAGTTGCTCGGCGGGACGGGTGAACGGCAGCAGCGCCACCAGGGCCAGCACCAGGGCGGCCTGGAGCACCAGCAGCCAGGACCGGTAGTGGCCACGGTGGCGTGACCCGTAGCGGTCGAGGATCGGCGCCCAGAGGACCTTGATCGGCCAGATCAGGCCGACGACCTGCAACAGCGCCAGGGTGTCCAGCGACGTCCCGCCGTCGCGCAGGATGGCGGTCAGCCCGACGGTGATGAAACCGATGCCGAGGTACTGGGTGACGTACAGCGCGGTCAGCGTGCCGAGGCGGCCCCTCACGTGGCTCTCTAGTAGCCGAGCGAGGTGAGCTGGTGCTTGTCGACGCCCAAGGTGCGCCGGATGTGCCGGGTGATGGTGCGGGTGCTGGCCGCCTCGCAGGCGACCCAGTAGTGGGCCGAGTCGCTGGCGGGCAGCGCGGCGCAGACCGCGTCGACCAGGTCCTGTCCGGTGTCCCGGCGGGGTATCCAGGTGACGCCGTGGTGCGCCCGGGTCCGTGGCGCGAGCGCCTTCTCGCCCTCGTGGGCGTACTCCAGCCAGACTGTCGCCGGGATGTCGGCGCCGGCGTCGAGCAGGCTGTTCACCGCCGGCAGGGACGCCGCGTCACCGATCAGGTAGAGGTGTTCGGGCGCGGGGTCCGGCAGCCGGAACGCGCTGCCCTGAACGGTCGCGTCGATGGTGTCGCCGACCTGCGCCGTGGTGGCCCACCGGGCGGCGCAGCCGTCGTGGAGGGCGAATTCGAGGGTGAACCGCCCGGTGGCCGGGTCGGGGTCCACCA
Source organism: Micromonospora sp. S4605 (assembly GCF_003176715.1). Classification (NCBI taxonomy): domain Bacteria; kingdom Bacillati; phylum Actinomycetota; class Actinomycetes; order Micromonosporales; family Micromonosporaceae; genus Micromonospora; species Micromonospora sp. S4605. Next base: position 113,302 of record NZ_QGSW01000178.1, on the reverse strand, counting down.
GCGTGTAGGCGCGCTGGTGCGCCCGACCGTCGTTGTCGAACCACAGCCGGATCCACATCGTCGGGTGGACCCCGCACGCCTCCAGCAGGCCGCCGTCGTCGAGGAGCAGCCGCTGGTAGTGCCCGTCGACCGACTCGGTGCCCAGCACGGTCAGCCGGAAGTCCCGGCCTCCCATGGCCTTGAGCACCAGGGCCTCCCAGTTCCGTTTCACGCACCCCTCCAGGTAAGGTCTGCCTTCGTTAGGGCAGGGTAACCTAAGTTGGCGCTCGACAGAACACGCGTGTCCCCGACACCGGCCGCCGGCGAGGGCGTCGAGGCTGGTCGATGGCGATGCGCGGGGCGGCGACGACGTCGACGCGGCGACGACAGCGGCGTACCGACCGGCACCCGGCCCGGCCCCTCCGCACCGGCGTAGCTAAGGACAGCGCAGCATGATCCACCAGGAGAAGATCTCCGGCCTCGGCGAGTTGTCGCTCGTGACCGTGGCACCCGACCGGCACGCCGAACTGCTGCACGGCTGGGTCACCCAGCCCCGCAACTCGTTCTGGGGGATGGGTGGGCACACCGTCGAGCAGGTGCACGAGATCTACGCGTTCATCGACAGCCTGCCGACCCACCACGCCTACCTGATCACCGTCGACGACGAGCCGGTCGGGCTCTTCCAGACCTACCAGCCCGAGGCCGACCCGGTCGGCGAGCGCTACCCGGTCCAGCCCGGCGACATCGGGATGCATCTGCTGCTCAACCCCGGCCGGCGGTACGCCCGCGGCCTGACCACCGCGATCGGTCCCGCGCTCGCCCGGTTCCTGTTCCGGGACCCCGCCGCGCAGCGGATCGTGGTGGAGCCGGACGTGCGCAACCAACTGGCCCTGCGTCGCCTGGAGTCCGAGGGCTTCACCTTCGGCTCCGAGATCGACATGCCGGACAAGCGGGCCCAGCTCGCCTTCCTGACCCGGGCCCGGTTCGAGGCGGACCACCCGACCCTGGGGTGAGCCCGCCGGTCCGTCAGCTGGCCGCCAGGCGGATCCCGAGCGCGACGAAGGCGACGGCGCAGATCCGGTTGATCCGACGTGACCAGCGGCCGTCGGCCAACCGGCCGGCGAGCCGCCCAGCGCCGGCGCCCAGGGCGATGTCGACGGCGAGCTGCACCGCCACGAACAGCGCGCCGAGCAGGACGAGCTGAGCGGTGACGTCACCGGCTGCCGGGTCGACGAACTGGGGCAGGAAGGCCACGCTGAACAGGATCATCTTAGGGTTGAGCAGGTTGGTCACCAGCCCGCGCAGGAACGCCCGCCTGGCTCGGCCACCCTGCTCCGTCACCGCGTCGACGGGACCGCCGGCGCGGCGTAGCGCCCGTACGCCGAGGACGATCAGGTACGCCGCGCCGGCCCAGCGGATCGCGGTGAACAGCACCGGAGACGCCGAGACCAGCGCAGCGAGACCGCAGACGACCGCCGCGACGTGCACCGCCTCCCCGGCGGCGACGCCGAGCGCGGCGACCACCCCGGCGCGGGTGCCGTAGCGGGCGGCGTTGGCCAGGACGAACATCATGTCCGGACCGGGAGTGACCATGAGCACGACGGTGGCGGCGAGGTAACCGGCGAGGGTCGCCGCGGACACACCGAGCACCCCTCAGCCCTCCCCGGCCCCGTCGAGCAGGGCCTGCCGCAGGGCCAGCCGGTGCTCGCGGCGGATCTCCGCCTCGCGGTAGCGACGCCGGTCGCCGTCGGTCTGCGGCAGCAGCGGCGGGACGGTGCGGGGCTGGCCAGCGTCGTCGACGGCGACCATGACCAGGTGCGCGGTGGCCACGTCGGTGGGTGGCACCGCGCGGTCCCAGCGGTCCGCGGTCACCTTGACGGCCACCTCCATCGAGCTGCGGCCGGCCCAGGTGATCCGGGCGTCCACGTGGACCACGTCGCCGACCCGCACGGCGCGAAGGAACGCGGTCTCGTCGATCGCGGCGGTGACCGCCGGCCCGTCCGAGTGCCGCGCGGCGACCACCCCGGCCACGGAGTCGATGAGGTTCAGGATCCGGCCGCCGTGGACCGTGCCCATCAGGTTGGTGTGGTGCTGGTCCATGATCTGCGACAGGGTCAGGTGCGACGCCGACGGGGGTCGGCCGGCGATGGTGGTGGTGTCGTGCACAGCGGTAGTCCGTCCTCGGGAAGCACACCGCCGATCCCGCCGGCGCGCACGTCGAGGAACACGCTCGTGGCGTGTCACCCGCCCGACCCGCCCGCGAGGTCGACGGCAGCGCACACACCTCGTGTGCGCAGCGCGGGCAGGTCTTCGGACTCGCGGGCGTGACCGGGCGTGCCGGTCTCCTACTGGCCGTCGCTTCCCAGACCTCGCGGTCCAGTGCATGGTGACGGCGGTCGTTCCCACTCACCGCTGCGGGGCAGTCCCGGACTTGCACCGGGTTCCCTCTTACGACGCCCGGCCGAATCCGGCCGGGCGAACCAGCGCCGGTGACAGCCTATTCGATCGACGACGCTCGGCCTCCACCGCCGGCGCTGGCAACCGTGATTCGGGCCGGCACCCGGCCGCGCCGAACCGGAGCACCGGCCGGAGCCGGGAAGGGCCGAGGGGACCTTCCCGGCTCCGGCGCGGGCGCCGACCGGGTCAGCCGGCCGACAGGTCGGGCTTCCGGTTCGGACCGAGGTGCCGGGCGTACGCGCCGGTGGTGAAGAACGCCGGCAGGTCCTCGCCGAGCGCGGTGTCCTCGACGACCCGCGCGGCCTGCTCGGCGCGGTCCCGCTCGGTGCCCTCGCGTCCCGCGGTCAGGGCGGCGAGTTCCTCCGCGAGGATCGATCGGACCAGGTCCTCCGTCACGCAGCCGCCGTCGGCCAGCGGGGTGCCATGGTGCAGCCACTGCCAGACCTGGCAGCGGGCGATCTCGGCGGTCGCCGCGTCCTCCATCAGGTTCCACAGCGCCACCGCGCCGGTGCCGCCGAGCCAGGCGTCGACGTAGCGCAGCGCGACCGCGATGTTGGACCGCAGTCCCGCGGCGGTGACCTGGCCCGGGGTCTTGTCGACGGCGAGCAGGTCGGCGGCGGTGACACCGACGTCGTCCCGGAGCCGGTCGAGCTGATTCGGCCGCTCGGCCAGCACCGCGTCGAACTCCTCCCGGCAGGTGTCGACCAGGCCCGGGTGGGCGACCCAGGACCCGTCGAACCCGTCGCCGGCCTCCCGCCGCTTGTCCGCCCGCACCCGGCCGAGGGCCACCTCGTTGACCTCCGGGTTCCGGCTGGGGATGAACGCGGCCATCCCGCCGATGGCGTGCGCGCCGCGCCGGTGACACGTCGACACGAGCAGTTCGGTGTAGGCGCGCATGAACGGCACGGTCATGGTGACCTCGGACCGGTCCGGCAGCACGAAGTCCGGCCACTGCCCGAAGTTCTTGATGACACTGAAGATGTAGTCCCACCGTCCGGCGTTGAGCCCCGCCGAGTGCTCGCGCAGCTCGTACAGGATCTCCTCCATCTCGAAGGCGGCGGTGATGGTCTCGATCAGGGTGGTGGCCCGGATGGTGCCCTGCGGCAAACCCAGGTACCGCTGGGCGAAGACGAAGATGTCGTTCCACAGCCGCGCCTCGCGGTGCCCCTCCAGCTTCGGCAGGTAGAAGTAGGGCCCGGCGCCGGCGTCGAGCTGCCGCCGGGCGCAGTGGAAGAGGTAGAGCCCGAAGTCGACCAGGCTGGCCGAGATCGGCCGCCCGTCCACCGCGATCCCCTTCTCCACGAGGTGCCAGCCGCGCGGCCGGACCACGATCGTGGCCAGCTCCTCGCCGAGGGCGTACCGCTTGCCGCGCGGGTCGGTGAAGTCGATCCGCCGGTCCAGGGCGTCGATCAGGTTGAGCTGCCCGCTGATGACGTTGTGCCAGGTCGGGGCGGTGGCGTCCTCGAAGTCGGCGAGCCACACCTTGGCGCCGGAGTTGAGCGCGTTGACGGTCATCTTGCGGTCGGTGGGTCCGGTGATCTCGACCCGCCGGTCGACGAGACCGGGTGCGGGCGGGGCCACCCGCCAGGTGCGGTCGGCGCGGATCCCGGCGGTCTCCGGGAGGAAGTCGGGCAGTTGGCCGGTGGCGTACCGGTCGCGGCGGGCCCGGCGGGTGTCCAGCAGGGCCACCCGCCGGGCGGCGAACTCGCTGTCCAGCGCGACCAGGAAGTCCAGCGCCTCGGCGGTGAGCACCTCGTCGAACCGGTCGGCCATCGGGCCGATCACCTCGTACCTCATGCGAACTGCTCCTCCTCGGTGGAGCCGCGCAGCGCGGTGGTTTCGGCGGCCGGGTTGAGCACGGTGCTGATCAGGTCGAAGTAGCCGGTGCCCACCTCGCGCTGGTGCTTGACGGCGGTGTAGCCGGCCGACTCGGCGGCGAACTCCCGCTCCTGCAGCGCCACGTACGCGGACATGCCGTCGGCGGCGTAGCCACGGGCCAGGTCGAACATCGAGTAGTTGAGGGCGTGGAAGCCGGCCAGCGTGATGAACTGGAACTTGTAGCCCATGTGGCCGAGTTCCCGCTGGAACTTGGCGATGGTCGCGTCGTCGAGATGCTTGCGCCAGTTGAACGACGGCGAGCAGTTGTAGGCGAGCAGCTGGTCCGGGTACTCGGCCTTGATCGCCTCGGCGAAGCGGCGGGCGACCTCCAGGTCCGGAGTGCTGGTCTCCATCCAGAGCAGGTCGGCGTGCGGGGCGTACGCCAGGCCGCGGGCGATGCACGGCTCGACCCCGTTACGCACCCGGTAGAAGCCCTCGGCGGTCCGCTCGCCGGTGACGAACGGCCGGTCCCGCTCGTCCACGTCGGTGGTGAGCAGCGTGGCGGCCTGGGCGTCGGTGCGGGCGATGACCACCGACGGCACCCCGGCGACGTCGGCGGCGAGCCGCGCCGCCTCGAGGGTACGGATGTGCTGGCCGGTGGGGACGAGCACCTTCCCGCCGAGGTGGCCGCACTTCTTCTCGGCCGCGAGCTGGTCCTCCCAGTGCACCCCGGCCGCGCCGGCCGCGATCATCGCGGTCATCAGCTCGTACGCGTTGAGCGGTCCGCCGAAGCCGGCCTCGGCGTCGGCGACGATCGGCGCGAGCCAGTCGGTACCGGTGGTGTCGCCCTCGGCGGTGGTGATCTGGGCGGCGCGCAGCAGGGCGTTGTTGATCCGGCGCACCACCGCGGGCACCGAGTTGGCCGGGTAGAGGCTCTGGTCGGGGTAGGTGTGCCCGGCGAGGTTGGCGTCCGCGGCCACCTGCCAGCCGGAGAGGTAGATCGCCTTCAGGCCGGCCCGGACCATCTGCACGGCCTGGTTGCCGGTGAGCGCGCCCAGCGCGTGGATGTAGTCCTCGCTGTGCAGCAGCCGCCACAGCCGCTCCGCCCCGTGCCGGGCCAGGGTGTGCTCCTCCTGGATCGCCCCGCGCAACCGCACCACGTCCTCGGCGCGGTAGCTGCGCCGCACCCCCTGCCAACGCGGATCGGTCTCCCACTCGGTACGCAACTGCTCAACGGCGTTCTGCATGATGTCGTCCTCTCGAATGTGCGGTGACGCCGGGTGGACCCGGACGTGCGGCGTGGCGGCGGGAATTCGACGCCGACCCGGCGTGTCGCCAACGGTCACACGACGTCGACGGGGGGTCGAGGGACGGAAGAAGCCAAGTTCTGGGAATTTTCCACGCCATTTTGCGAAGTTGTGAACGGGTATATTTGCACCTTGCAAATGGTCGCTGGACGGGGGACGAGCAGCGGGAGGTGAGGGCGGTCGCCAAGACCTTCGCGGGCGCCCGGCTGCGCCGGATGCGCGAGGACCGTGCGCTGAGCCAGTCGCACCTCGCCCGCCTGCTGAACATCTCGCCCAGCTATCTCAACCAGATCGAACACGATTCGCGGCCGCTGACCGTCCCGGTGCTCATGCGCATCACCGAGGTGTTCGGCGTCGACCCGACCGTCTTCGCCCCGCGGGACACGCCACGGCTGGTCGCCGGATTGCGCGAGGCGCTCCCCGGCCGGGCGGGCGTCGCCGACCTCACCGAACTCGCCACCCGGCTGCCCGAGGTCGCAGAGGCCGTCATCGAGCTGCACCGGCGGTACCGGCAGGCGGACGAGCAGCTCGCCGAGCTGCTCGGCGACCGTGAGACGATCGGCCGCAGCCCGCACGACCAGGTGACCGAGTTCTTCTACCGGCGGCAGAACTACGTGCCGGATCTGGACGAGGCGGCGGAACGGCTCGCCGCGAGCATCGGACTCCGCCGTGGCGAGGTCCGCGCCGTCCTGCAGGACCGGCTCGCCCAGCGGCACGGCGTCCACGTCCGCCGCGACGACGCCGCCTCGCTCGGCGACGAACTGCACCGCTACCGCCCGCAGACCCGCACCCTGCACCTGTCGACGTCGTTGCGACCCGGGCAGGAGGCCATGCGGATGGCGGCGCAGATCGCGCTGCTGGAGTTCGCCGACGTGATCGACGAGACCGTGGAGGAGGAGCGGTTCGACGAGACGCAGACCCAGATCCTCACCCGGGTCGGGCTGGCCAACTACTTCGCCGCCGCGCTGATCCTGCCGTACGAGCAGTTCCTGACGGCGGCGGAGCAGCGCCGGTACGACATCGACCTGCTCACCCAGCACTTCGCGATGGGCTGGGAGCCGGTGTGCCACCGGCTCAGCACGCTGCAACGCCCCCGGGCGCGGGGCGTGCCCTTCTCGTTCGTCCGGGTCGACCGGGCCGGCAACATGTCCAAACGCCAGTCCGCCACCGGCTTCCCGTTCTCCCACACCGGCGGCACCTGCCCCCTGTGGAACGTCTACGAGGCGTTCAGCTCGCCCGGGCGGGTGGTGGTGCAGGTCGCCGCGATGCCCGACGGGCAGCGCTACCTGTGGATCGCCCGCACCATCACCCGCCACCACGGCGGCTACAACCAGCCGGGAAAGGTCTACGCGATCGGCCTGGGCTGTGAGACGAGGCACGCCGACCGGCTGGTCTACTCCGCCGGGATGGACCTGCACGCCGCCGAGGCCGCCACACCGATCGGTCCCGGCTGCAAGACCTGCGAACGGATGACCTGCCCGCAACGGGCCGCGCCGCCGATCAGCCGCCGGCTCGACCTGGACGAGAACCGCAGCACCTTCATCCCCTACCCGTTGAAGGACTGAACCGGTCCGGCCGCCGGCGGGCCGGGCGGGACGACGCGCGGCCGTCCACGCCCGGCCGTCCACGCCCGGCCGTCGCTCAGAAGTCGTCGTCGAAGGTGACGCTCCCGGTGACCCCCACCTGGTAGGCGGACACCCGCCGCTCGAAGAAGTTCGACAACTCCTGCACGTCCTGCAGCTCCATGAACGCGAACGGATTCGCCGAGCCGTAGAGCGGTGCGATGCCGAGCTGGGCGAGCCGACGGTCGGCCACGTGCTGGAGGTACTCCCGCATGTCCCGTAGCGACAACCCGGAGACGCCCTGTTCGAGCAGGTCCTCGGCGAACTGGGCCTCGCACTCGACCGCCTCGGCCAGCATCTCCCGCACCTGGCGGACCAGCTCCTCGTCGAACAGCTCCGGCTCCTCGCGGCGGACGGTGTCCACCACGTCGAAGGCGAACGCCATGTGCATCGACTCGTCGCGGAACACCCAGTTGGTGCCGGAGGCGAGGCCGTTGAGCAGTCCCCGCGAGCGCAGGAAGTAGACGTAGGCGAAGGCGCCGTAGAAGAACAGCCCCTCGATGCACGCGGCGAAGCAGATCAGGTTGAGCAGGAACGCCCGGCGGTCCGCGCGGGTCCTGAGCGTACGCAGCTCGAAGACGGAGTCGATCCAGCGGAAGCAGAACTCCGCCTTGCGCCGGATCGACGGGATGTTCTCGATGGCGGCGAACGCCGCGAAGCGTTCCTTCTCGTCGGGCACGTAGGTGTCGAGCAGGTTCAGGTAGAACTGAACGTGCACGGCCTCTTCGAACAGCTGCCGGGACAGGTAGAGCCGGCCCTCCGGCGAGTTGACGTGCTGGTAGAGGTTGAGCACCAGGTTGTTGGCGACGATGGTGTCCCCGGTGGCGAAGAACGCGACCAGCCGCGACACCAGGTGCTGTTCGGCGGGGGAGAGGCGAGCCAGGTCGGCGAGGTCGGAGTGCAGGTCGACCTCCTCGACGGTCCAGGTGTTCTTGATCGCGTCCTTGAACCGGTCGAAGAAGTGCGGGTAGCGCATCGGCCGCAGGGTCAGGTCCATACCCGGGTCGAGCAGCATGTGCCGGCCGTCGGTACGGGGTGCGTCAGTCGTGGTCACTGGCAGGCCTCACAGCTCTCGGGGTTCTCCAGGGAGCAGGCCAGTGCCTCGGCGTCCGGGGTGACGACCGGCGTGACCGCCGTGGCGGCGACGGCGACGGTGGCCTGCTGGATCCGCGTCGCGGGCCGCGAGCGCAGGTAGTAGGTGGTCTTCAGCCCGGACTTCCAGGCGTACAGGTACATCGACGACAGCTTGCCGATGGTCGGCGCACCCATGAACAGGTTCAGCGACTGGGACTGGTCGACGTACGGCGCGCGGGCGGCAGCGAGATCGATCAGCGCCCGCTGCGGCAGCTCCCACGCGGTGCGGAACAGCGTCCGCACGTCGGGCGGCAGGTCGGTGATGCCCTGCACCGATCCCTCGGCGCGCTTGATCTGGTCCCGGATCGCCGGCGTCCACCGCCCGCGCGCCTTCAGTTCACCGACCAGGTACGTGTTGATCTGGAGGAACTCGCCGGACATCGTCTCGCGTTTGAACAGGTTGGACACCTGCGGCTCGATGCACTCGTAGCAGCCGGCGATCGAGGCGATGGTGGCGGTTGGGGCGATCGCGACCAGCAGCGAGTTGCGCAGGCCGTGCGCGGCGACCCGCGCCCGCAGCGCGGCCCACCGCTCGTGCTGCGCGGGCTCCGCGCCCCACAGGTCCGGGTGCAGCTCACCCCTGGCGGCGCGGGTCTCGGCGTACGCGGGGTGCGCGCCGAACCGCTCCGCCAGGCCGGCCGAGGTCTCCAGGGCGGTCAGGAGGATCTCCTCCTGCACCCGGGTGGACAGCTCCTTCGCCTCGGCCGAGTCGAACGGCAGGCGCAGCGTGAAGAACGCGTCCTGCAGTCCCATCAGGCCGAGCCCGACCGGCCGCCAGCGCGGGTTCGACGCCGCCGCCTGCTCGGCCGGGTAGTAGTTGATGTCGATCACCCGATCGAGGAACACCACCGCGGTGCGGACGGTCGACCGCAGCTTCGCCCAGTCGACCCCGTCGGCGGTGACGTGCGCGCCGAGGTTGACCGAGCCGAGGTTGCAGACGGCGGTCTCGGTGTCGCTGTTCACCTCGAGGATCTCGGTGCACAGGTTGGACAGGTGGATCATGTTGCCCGGCGCGCCGGTCTGGTTGGACAGCCGGTTCGACGGGTCCTTGAACGTCATCCACCCGTTGCCGGTCTGCGCCAGCGTGCGCATCATCCGCCCGTACAGGTCCCGGGCCCGGACCGTGCGCACCGCCTTCTTCTCCGCGACCCGGTAGGCGGCGTCGAACTCCTCGCCGTACAGGTCGGGCAGCTCCGGCGCGTCGGACGGGTCGATCAGCGACCAGTCGCCGTCCGCCTCGACCCGGCGCATGAACTCGTCCGGGATCCAGTTGGCCAGGTTGAGGTTGTGCGTCCGCCGGGACTCCTCGCCGGTGTTGTCCCGCAGTTCCAGGAACTCCTCGATGTCCGGGTGCCACGGCTCCAGGTAGACGCAGGCCGCCCCCTTGCGCCGGCCGCCCTGGTTGACCGCCGCGACACCGGCGTCGAGGGTCTTCAGAAACGGCACGATGCCGTTGGAGCGGCCGTTGGTGCCGCGGATCAGCGCGCCCCGGCCGCGCACCCGCGACCAGGAGATGCCGATGCCGCCGGAGAACTTCGACAGCTTCGCCACCTGGTGATACCGCTCGTAGATCGAGTCCAACTCGTCCCGTGGCGAGTCGACCAGGAAGCACGACGACATCTGCGTGTGCCGGGTGCCCGAGTTGAACAACGTCGGTGAACTGGGCAGGTACGCCAGCGACGACATCAGGCGGTAGAAGCCGATCGCCTCGGCCAGCGTCCGCGACAACCCGCAGGCCACCCGCAGCAGCCAGTACTGCGGCGTCTCCACCACCAGCCGCGACTCGGGGTGGCGCAGCAGGTACCGGTCGGCGACGGTGCGCAGCCCGAAGTACTCGAACCGCAGGTCACCGTCCGGGTCCACGGCCTCGTCCAGTTCGCCGGCGTGGCGGGACACGAACGCGGCGGTGTCGTCGCCGATCAGGCCCAGGCCGTGGGCGTACCGGATGGCCTGGCTGAAGCTCGCCACACCCTGCCCGCGGACCTCCTTGTCCACGTACGCGGCCAGCAGCCGTGCCGCGAGCCTGGAGTACTGCGGCTCCTCGCCGATCAGCTCCGCCGCCGTCTGGATCGACAACTTGTCCAGCTCGGCGGTGGTCGCTCCATCGTAGAGACCACTGATCGTCTTCGTGGCAACCCGCAACGGGTCCACCTCGGCCAGGTCAGCGGCCCACCGCTGCACCGCCTCGACGATCCGGTTGACGTCCACCGGCTCGCTGCCGCCGTTGCGTTTGCGGACCCGCATCACCTGCCGGCGCCGCTCCGGTGCGCCCGCGCCGGGCGCGGAGTGCTCCCGTACCACCGTCATGACCTCTCCTCGCGCTGTCTCCGATGGCCATCGGACGCGGGAGAACGCCAACGAGCCCGACGGGACGGCAGGCCCGGTTGCTGGCGTCGGTCGTCCCGCGCGACCTCCGACCGCCGCGCGCGACGGCGCACGGCGCGCTGGCAGGTCTTCGGACTCGCGGGCCTGACCGGGGTCGCCGGTCGCCTACTGGCCGTCGCTTCCCAGGCCGGTGCGGCCCAGTGCTGTTGACGGCGGTCGTTCCCACTCACCGCTGCGGGGCAGTCCCGGACTCACACCGGGTTCCCTCTTGCCTCGGCCGCCGTCACGCGGCCGAACCAGCTGCGTGGGACACCATATATGCCGCTGCCGCCGAGCGGGCAACACCAGATGTCGGGTCGTCGTGTCGGCTTCGTCTCACCGGTCGCCGGCGTCGCGCGGCCGCCCGCCCGCCGTCCGGGCGCCGCGATCACCCGTTCGCCGGCGAATCCCAGCCGGGTCCGACGCTTGGTGGACCCGCTCTGATCAGGGCCGCGAGGTGGCCGCCGCCGGGCGGCGCGCGGCCGGGCGCCGCTCGCGTTCGTCGGTGGTGCAGCGCTGCACGAAGTCGATGCTCGGCGGGGTCACTCGGATCCGTCGGCGTACTCGATCCGGAAGGCGGGGTATCGCGGCGCGATCGCCGCGAACTCGGCCAGGGGTGCGTGCCGGTCGACGGGAAGATGCGGCCGCGCTCCGGGCACCTTCCGCAGGTACCGCTTGAGGATCGGCGCGCGCTCGTCGACCGGTACCTCGACCAGGCGGCAGGCGCGGGCGCGTCCGTGCCGGAGGGTGGCCCGGCCGCCGGCCGCCCGTACGTTCCGGACCCAGTTGCAGTCGTCGCCCAGCATCGACACCAGGTACCACTCGCCCTGCCAGTCGGCCATGCCCAGCGGGAACCGGGTGCGTCGTCCGGTGCGTCGCCCGGCGACCTCCAGGGTCACCCAGCGCCGGGGGAACAGGCCGGTGCCGAGCACGGCCGCCCACACCCGGGCGAAGCGCCGTGCGGTGGCGTCCCCGCGCCCGCCCGCGTACATCCGGCGAAGCTCGTCGTCCGAGTAGGGCCAGCTTCTCATCGCGTCCTCCATCGGTCCGGATCCGCCTGCCGGCGGCGGCTTCCTCGACCGGCCGGCACCAGGATCACCGGCCGGCCGCGCCGGCCGCGGTCCGGCCGGCGCGGCGGTGACCCGGGTCAGGTGTTCCGACTCCGGTGGTGGCGGACGATGGCCAGTGGGCTGCGCGCGTGGTGCAGCACCGCGTGGCTGACCGAGCCGAGCAGCAGTCCGGTGAAGCTGCCCCGGCCGTGCGCGCCGACCACGGTCAGCTGCGCGTCGGCGGACGCCTCGACCAGCGCCCGGGCCGGGGTGCCGGCCATCAGCAGCCGCTGGACCGGGACGTCCGGGTAGCGTTCGGACCAGCCGGCGACCGACTCGGCGAGTACCCGCTCCTCCTCCGCGCGCAGCTCCGCCGGGTCGTACGACAGCGGCAGGACGTCGCCGGGGCCGGACACCTCCCGGCCGGTCGGCAGCGCCGGGTAGAGCCAGGCGTGCACGACGACCAGCGCGGTGCCGCGCTGCGCCGCCTCGGCGAACGCGAAGCCGATCGCCTCCTCGGAGAGCGCGGAACCGTCCACCCCGACCACGACCGGGCCGTCGGCGCGCGGCTCGCCCCGCACCACCAGCACCGGGCAGTGCGCCCGGGCCGACAGCTGTACCGACACCGAGCCGACCAGCAGCTCGGCGAAGCCGCCCAGCCCGCGATGCCCGAGCACCAGCAGCGCCGCGTCCCCGCTCTCGCGCAGCAGCACCGGGGTAGCGGCACCGTCGACCACGACGCCGGTCACGGCGAGGTCCGCGTTGACCTTGCGGGCCTCGTCGACGGCCTCGGCGACGACCCGGTCGGCCTCCCGCCGCAGCTCCTCGTACGGCAGGGCGGCCGCCATCGGACCGAACGGCGTGCCGAGCAGCGGCCATCCGAACGCGTGCACCACCCGCAGCGGCCGGTGCCGGGCCGCCGCCTCCCGGGCGGCCACCCGCGCCGCGTGCAGTGCCGAGGGGGAACCGTCCACGCCCACCACGACGGGGGCACCGGATCTGTCGGTCATCACGTCCTCCTTCGTCCACCCTCAGCGTGGCTCCGGCCCGGCCGGTGGGGCAGAGGCCTTCGCCCGAGGCGGCAGGGACCATCGGCCCGGTCGGTCCGGGGCCCGGCGGGCCGGACGGCGTCGGCCCGACCGACCGCCCGGGTCGGCCGGCGTCACCGGTCGGTAGGGCCGTCGCTGTCCGCGTGGTTGGCGGCGGCGAGGAAGGCGTTGTAGCGGGCGAGGTCGTCAGCTTCCCCGGTCGCCTCGGCGCGGTCGGCCGCCCGGTCCAGGCGGGCCTGTTCCCGCTGGTCGGCCCGAACCCACCGGCGCACGAGGACGACCATGACGGCGGCGGCGGGGATCTCCCCGAACGCCCAGGCGATGCCGGCGCCGAGCTGCTGGTCCGCCAGCAGCGCGGACGCCCAGGCGGGGTGCACGGCGAGGTACCAGTCGGGGGCGATGGGGGGTGGGATCGCGAAGACAGCGGAGCCGATCGGGGTGGTCCACTCGTTGAGCAGGTCCCGCTGGGCGAGGCGCCGTTGGCTGGGCAGGAACTGGCGGGTGACGTCGGCCTGGTAGGAGGCGAAGATCAGCCCACTGTCGGCGGTGCCGTCCGAGGGCGTTCAGGCCGCCGTACGGTCCTGGCGGTACGCGGACCCGGGGTGGGGCGGCGGCAGCAGCCGCAGGTTCGACGGCGCGGGCGCCTCGTCCTCGGCCGGCAGTCGCCAGCGGCTCTGCTCCGGACGGCCGCGGTTGGCGGGGCCGTCGGGCCGCCGGCGTGGCCGGGACATGGCGACCACGATCGCGTACCCGGTGAGCAGGAAGCCGTGGCTGACCAGCCGCGCGGTGTCCACCCGGCCGATCACCAGGTCGTTGACCGAGAGCAGCACCAGCGTGCCGACGAACGCGCTGAGCGTCGGCACCAGCCCGGTCGGCGGGGTGCGGCGGGCGGCCACGAACAGGAATCCCGCCCCGACGGCGACGTTCCACGCCGCCGACTCGTGCCACAGGTGCCCCGACGCGAGCGCCCCGGCCGCCGAGTGGGCGTGCTCGCCGGCCGCGCCGCGGCCGATCTGGGCCAGACCGAGCAGGACCTGAAGTGCGCCGATCAGCCCCAGCGCAGCCCGCAGAGTGAGCACGAGCCGCTGCCGCCGGCGGTACGGAGCCGGCGCGGGCAGGGCGGCGAGGATGGCATCGGTGCGGTCCTCGTGGGCGACGGTGACCGACAGCCGGGCCCGCCGGGTGACCGCCGCCGCCTGGTCGAACCAGGTCCGGCAGTCGCCGCAGCCGGCCAGGTGGGTCTCGGCGGCCGCCCGCTCGGCGGGAGTCTCCTCACCGTCCAGCTGTGCCGACAACACCTCGCGCCACTGCTCACACCTCATGCACCGGTAGTCGGCTCGACAGCGGCGTTGGTTCCCAGCAACTTCCGGGAAAAGATCGCATCGACGCAGCTCACAGCGGCTGTGCCGGCTCAGCCGGCCGCGTCGCCGCCGCGCCGCGGGCCCCGCGCGGCCCGGCTGTCCATCGCGGCGACAAGATCTTCCCGGGCCCGGGCCACCCGGGAGCGGATGGTGCCGACGGGGCAGTCGCAGACCTCCGCCGCCCCGGCGTAGGACAGGCCGAGGACCTGGGTGGCGACGAACGCCTCCCGCCGGTCCGCCGGCAGCGCCGCGATCAGCTGCTCCAGCACGATCTGGCCGTCGAAGCCGCTGCGGGACAGGTCGACGCCGTCGTATCCGTCCGACATCGGCACCGTTCGGGGACGCGCGGTGACGGCGCGTACGTGATCGACAGCGACGCGGCGGGCGATGGCGAGCAGCCACGTCCGTGCCGATGAGCGTCCGGCGAACGACGACAGCGACCGGACCGCCCGCAGGAAGGTCTCCTGCGCCAGGTCGTCCGCCTCGCCCGGGGAGACCAGGGCGGCGAGGAAGCGCCGGACCTGATGCTGGGTCGCCCGGACGAACCGGGCGGCGGCGTCCTGGTCACCCCGCCCGGCGGCCAGCGCCCACGCGGTGATCTCCGCCTCGTCGTCAGCCACCCGGCACCTCCACGTAGACCCGCGGGGCGCGCTCGCCGGCGGCATCCACGACGCATTGTAGTAGTGGCCGGAGCGCCGCGGGCCGCCCGGCCGCGAACGCGCGGACCGACCCCGCGACGCGGGCTGCTGACGGGGCCGACCTCGGGCCCCGCCAGAGCCCGCTGGCCGGCCCGCAGGGGCCACCGGAGCGGCGCCGCGCCGCCGAGCAGCCTCCTACGGAACGGCCCGTCCGCTCAGGCGTGCTGCCCGATGTCGGTGGTGGCGGCGAGCTGGCGGGCGGCCTCGATGTCGGTGGTCAGGTGCTCAACAGCGGTGGTGGCCAGGGTGTAGGAGTCGGAGCCGAGGATCTGGTGCAGCGGCGCGGTGCCGTCCCGGGCGATGGTGATGATCGCGGCGGCCGCCTTGGCGGGGTCGCCGAGCTGGGTTCCGGGCATGGCCAGGTGGGCGTCGGTCATCTCGCGGATGGCGTCGTAGCCGTCGGCGACCCGGGACGGAAGGCGCAGGTTGTGCATGCGCAGGAAGTCCGTACGCAGGTATCCGGGCTCGACCAGGTTGACGCGGACACCGAAGTCGGCGACCTCGGCGGCCAACGATCCGGTGAGACCTTCCAGGGCGTACTTGGCGGCGCAGTACGCGCCCCAGCCGGGGAAGGTGGTCAGGCCGAGGATCGACGAGATGTTGATGACGTGGCCGCTGCGGCGCGCCCGCATGCCGGGCAGGACGGCGCGCAGCACGTTCCACGCCCCGAAGATCTGCACGTCGAACAGCTCCCGCGCCTCGGCGTCGGTGATCTCCTCGACGGCGCCGAGCAGGCCGTAGCCGGCGTTGTTGACCACGACGTCGATGCCGCCGAACCGGTCACCGGCCGCCGCCACGGCGCTGGCGACCTCCTTCTCGTCGGCGAGGTTCACCCGCAGCGCCAGCAGCCGTGAGGTGTCGGCGGAACCCAGCGCCGCGATCAGCCGTTCGGTGGAGCGGGTGGTCGCCGCGACGTTGTCGCCGCGCCGCAGCAGCTGCTGGACCAGCTCGAGTCCGAGTCCGTGCGAAGCGCCGGTGACGAACCAGGTCGCGGGTCCGGAGGTGGGATACGGCATGGGGATGTCTCCTTGACGGATACCGGTCGGTGCGTTCCCCGGGCCGGGGAACGGATCCCATGCTGCGGCGGTGCGCCCGGCCCCGGACACCGTCAACCGCGCCCAGCCCTGCCTGGGAACGGCATGCCCACCCAACCGCTGGGCACCGCACCGCCGGCGCGGCAATCATTGACGACATGGCAGGACGCACGGATCTGGGTGACTTCCTCAGGAAGTGCCGGGCGGACACGACGCCGGAAGCCGCGGGCATTCCCGGCTACGCCGGTCAGGGCGGCCGGCGGGTGCGCGGCCTGCGCCGGGAGGAGGTGGCCCAGCTCGCCGGGGTGAGCGTCGACTACTACACCCGGCTGGAGCAGGGCCGGCACACCAGCCCGTCGGAAGCGGTCCTCGACGCCCTGGGGCGGGTCTTCCGGCTCGACGCCGCCGCCCGCGCCCACCTCGCCGACCTGGCCCGGCCGCCCCGGCGCCGCGCCGAGCAGGCGCCGGCGCAGCGGGTCCGGCCGGCCATGCACCAGATGATCGCCTCGCTGGTCGACCACCCGGCCTTCATCGTCGGCCGCCGCACCGACGTCCTCGCGTCGAACACGCTGGCGCGTGCCCTGCTCACCGACTGGACCCGGCTGCCACCCCGGCACCGCAACTACATCCGGTGGATCTTCCTCGACCCGGCCGCCCGCGAGGCCTTCCTCGACTGGCCGACGGTGGCGGCCGAGGCGGTCGGCACCCTGCGGCTCTACGCCGGGCGGTTCCCCGACGACCCCCGGCTCACCGAACTGGTCGGGGAGCTGACCATCAAGAGCCCGGAATTCCGCACCTGGTGGAACGGACACCAGGTGCACGAGCGCACGCACGGCACCAAGCACATGACGCACCCCGCCGTAGGGCCGATCACCATCCGGTACGAGGCACTGGCGCTGCCCGGCGACGAGGAACAGACGCTGTTCATCTACACCACCGACCCGGGCAGCCCGTCGCACGACAACCTGCGCCTGCTCGCGCTCTGGGCGAACCAGCAACCGGCGAGCCCCGCCGCGGCCGGCGGGACCCCGGCCCCCGAGCCGCCGGCCCGCGCGGATACCGGCCCCGTCGCCGACTCCGCCTGACCGGTCGGCAACACGCTCGGCCACCCACCCTGAACCCGTCGCGCGGTGCGGCCAGCCGCGGCCAGGTGCGGCCAGGTGCGGCCGGGGCGGGTGAGCGGAATGCTCGGGTCGATCTCTATGATCGCCGGATGTTCGGACTCTTCCGCAGGCCGCCCACCCCCGACACCGACTACGGGCAGGCCGATCTGGAGCTGCGTGCCGCGCGGGACCGGGCGCTCGCCGGTGACTGGACGGCGGCCCGGGATCTGATCGTGGCCACCGGCCGGGACTGGGAGCTGCGCGGACGCCGGCTGTCGATCCTGGGTGGCGCTGCCGGGGAGGCGCCGCACTGGCTGGACGCGTGGGAGGCCGCCGCGCCGGACGACCCGACGGTGGCGATCCTGCGCGCCGACGCGCTGATGGACCAGGCCGGCGAGGCCCGCGGCGCCGCGGCGGCACGCCACACCACCCGCGAGCAGTTCCGGGAGTTCGAACGGCTCTCCGCCCTCGCCGGCCAGGCCAGCCAGCGCGCGGTGCAGCTCAACCCCGACGACCCCTACCCGTGGGTGACCCGGATGGCCTCCACGCTCGCCAACGGCCACCGGCTACGCGACGAGTTCCGCGCGGCGATGGACGAGGCGGTCAAGCGCGACCCGGACAACTTCGAGGCCCACCTGATGGCGGTGACCTTCCTCTGCGAGAAGTGGTACGGCTCGCACGAGCAGATGTTCGCCGCGGCCCGCGAGCCCGCCGCCGCCGCGCCCGTCGGCTCGTCGGTGGCGATGCTGCCGCTGCTCGCCCACTTCGAGTACGCGCTGCGCGAGTACGGCTTCGACACGCGGGCGTCGTCGCTGAGCGCGAAGGCGAGCTACTTCCGCCGGCCGGAGGTGATCCGGGAGATCGAGGCGTGCGCCGCCAAGTGGCGCGGGGCCGGCGAACCTCGCCTGATCGGTCGCGGCATCACGCTCCGGCACTGGCTCGCGCTGGCCAACTACCTGGCCGAGCGCGACCGGAAGGGCACCCGGGCCCTGCTCGCGCAGATCGGGCCCTACCTCGGCAGCACCGCCGTGTACGGCTACTTCTGGGTGCGGCAGACCGAGGGCTTCCAGGCCGTCTGGAAGTGGGCCGGCTGAACGAGGCCGGTGCGGCCCGCTGCGCCTCGTCGAACCTTCAGAGCCAGCCCTGGTCACGGGCCCGGCGGTACGCCTCGGCGCGGTTGCGGGTGTCCGTCTTGCCGATGGCCGCCGACAGGTAGTTGCGGACCGTGCTCGGCGACAGGTGCAGCCGGGCGGCCACGTCGGCGATGGTCGCGCCGTCGGCGGAGGCGGTGAGCACCTCCCGCTCGCGCTCGGACAGCGGGTTGGGGCTGGCGCCGAGCGCCCGCGCCGCGAGCTGCGGGTCGACGACGATCTCGCCAGCGAGCACCCGACGGATGGCCGCCGCCAGGTCCTCGACCGGGTCGTCCTTGACGAGGAACGCCCGGGCGCCGGCCTGGAGCGCGCGCCTGAGGTAGCCCGGCCGGCCGAACGTCGTCACGATGACGACCGCGCACGACGGCACGGCCCGTACGACGTCGCCGATGACGTCCAGGCCACTGCGCCCGGGCAGCTCGATGTCGAGCAGGCACACGTCGGGGCGTACCCGCTCGACCGCCGCCACCACCTCGTCGCCGCGCGCCACCTGGGCCACGACCGTCAGGTCGTCCTCGAGGTCGAGCAGGGTGGCCAGCGCCGAGCGCATCATGCCCTGGTCCTCGGCGATGAGCAGGCGCGTCGTCCGATCCATCGACGCCGCCCTACCGCGGGCCCACGGGTACGGACGCGGCCAGGCGGAAGCCCGCCGGCGTCCGGGACGCGGTCAGCTCGCCGCCGAGGTCCTGCACCCGTTCCCGCAGGCCGTACAGGCCGCTGCCCTCCTCGCCGGCCGGGCCTTCCCGACCGTCGTCGACGATCTCCACGGTCACCGTCGACCCGTCCGAGGTCACGGCGATCCGGCAGTTGCGGGCACGGGCGTGCCGCAGCACGTTCGTCGTTCCCTCCCGGACCACCCAGCCGAGCAGGGAATCCACTTCGGCGTCGAGGGGAATCGCCGGTGGGGTGAGGTCGAGCCGGACGTTGCCGGCGGCCAGTGCCGTACCCGCACCGGCCAACTCGTCGTCCAGTCGCACGCTGCGGTAGCCGGTCACCGCCTGGCGGACCTCGGTCAGCGCCCGGCGGCCGGTGGTCTCGATGTCGCGCGCGTGCTCGGCCGCGGCGGCCGGGTCGCGCTCGGCGAGCCGCCGTACCGCCTGCGCGCTCACCACCATCACCGACAGCGTGTGCCCGAGCAGGTCGTGCAGGTCGCGCGAGAAGCGCAGCCGTTCCTCGTCGACGGCGGCCCGGGCCAGGCGTTCGCGGGTGCGGCGCAGCTCGGCGGCGAGGTCGAGGAGGTGGTAGACCAGGAACGTGCCGACGCCGCCGAAGAAGGTCGCGAAACCCAACGACAGTGCGGTGTCGACCGAGCCGGTCTCCAGGCCGGCGGCCAGCGCTCCGCTGATCGTCAGCGACGCGATGGTGCCCACCGCCCAGCGGGGCCGGACCGCCACCGCCACCGCGATGGCGAGCAGCGGGAACACGAACTGCCGGTCGGTGCGCCAGAGCACCAGGTACGCGGTGACGAGCAGGACGAGCACGGCGGCCACCACCTCGGCCCGCCACCTCGGCGTCCGCGACCGGAACGGCAACCACACGGCGTACGCGTAGCCGACGCCGATGACGACCACGTGGCCCGCCCGCGGTAGCCGACCGTCCGCAACGGCGGTCACCAGGGGAGCGGTGAGCAGGAGCGGCGCCCAGACCAGGGCGAACCACGGGCCGGGGTGGCGGGCGAACCACGCCACCGCCGGCTGCGGCTCGGTGCAGTAGGTGTCGCGCATCTCCGTCGGTCCGTTCAGCCGGCCGCGGTCGGTGCCGCGCTCCGGTCCTCCGCCCCGGGCGCGAGCCCGAGGATCAGCGTCGCTCCGACGGCCAGGTGCATGGCGATCAGGCTGGCGAGCACGCCCCCGGTCGCCCCGGACGACGGTGGCCCGAGCAGGGACAGCGCGAGCACTGTCCACGCCGTGATCCGCCATGCCCGTCGCCCCCGGTGCTGCCGCCAGCTCTCCAGGAACGCTAGCAGCGCCCATCCGGCGGCACCGGCCACCAGGGCGGCGACGACGATGGACGCCGGGCCGACGGTCCGGGTCGTCGGCGGCGTACCGACTGCCAGGTCCAGGCCGGCGACCGGGTCGCACACCACCCAGACGGCGAGGCCGGCGATCACGGCGAGCCCGAGCGTCGCCGCCCGACGACCCCGCCGGACGGACGGCTGCGGGTGGGCGATGGTCTCTGTCATGGGATTTCCTTCCGGTGTCGTCCTCCAACGCGCTCGACGCTACGGAGGTCGACCCGTCCGCCGGCAGGCCGCGGAATCCCGTCTCCGGCAGGACGAATGTCCTGCCGCCGGGAGGTGGGCAGGTATGTGCCGGCGTGCCCCGGGTAACCGGCCGGCATGGCGCGGTACACCAAGCCCGAACTCAGAGAGCAGATCAAGGAAGACATCCAGGCTTCCGACAAGGGTGGCCGGCCGGGGCAGTGGTCGGCACGCAAGTCCCAGCTGCTCACCAAGGAGTACCAGCGGCGCGGCGGGGGCTATCTCGGCCCGAAGGACGAGCGGCAGAAGTCCCTGCAACGGTGGGGCAACGAAAAGTGGCAGACCAAGGAGGGCGACACCCGGGCGCGCCGGGACGGCGAGACGGGTCGCTATCTGCCCAAGCGGGCCTGGGAGCAGCTCTCCGGCGAGCAGAAGCGGGCGACCGACGCCAAGAAGCGCAAGGAGTCCAAGGCGGGCAGGCAGTACGTCTCGAACACCGGGCCGGCCAAACGGGCACGGCGGAACGCCTCGGCGGCCGGGCGGCTGTCGGAGCTGCCGGTCGCCGAGGCGACCAAGCGCGTCCGCCACCTCGACACGGGCCAGCTCAAGGACGAGCTGCGACGCGAGCGCGACGGCAAGGGTCGTAAGACGCTCCTGCAACGACTGGAGGCGGAACTCGCGCGGCGCTGACCGCGCGTACCACCAGGGCCGGCCGCCTCCGGGAGCGCCGGCGAGCGTGCACGGGTCGACGACCGCGGGGCGCATCGCCCGCTGAACGGACGTTCCGGGTGAACAGCGGCGCACCGGCTTCCGGTGGCCATGATCTTGCTGATACCTTGTTGCAGGTCTTTGGCAAGAGCCATGATTTTGCATCTGGGGGTACGGCGGATGGCCACCACCCTGCGGACCGAGCGGGAGGACGTGCTCGGCGTCGCGGCGCAGCGACGCCGGACCGCGACCTGGCTGGTCGTGCTGACGGTGGGGTTGCTCCTCACCGGGGTGATCGCGGTCGGGTCCGGCGCGATCGGGGTTCCTCCGCCGACCGTGGTCCGGATCATCGGGCACCAGCTCGTCGGCCTGCCCGGCGAGGTGACCTGGACGCTGCCCCAGGAGGCCATCGTCTGGCAGGTCCGGCTGCCCCGGGTGCTGCTCGGCATGCTCGTCGGCGCCGGACTGGCGGTGTGCGGGGTGGCGCTGCAGGCCATGGTGCGCAACGTCCTGGCCGACCCGTACCTGCTGGGCGTCAACTCCGGGGCCGCCAGCGGCGCCGCGGCGGCGATCCTGTTCGGGGCCGGCGCCGGCTTCGGGCAGTACGCCCTGTCCACCAGCGCCTTCATCGGCGCGCTCGGGGCGTCCCTGCTGGTCTTCCTGATCGCGCGCACCGGCGGTCGGGTGACCTCGATCCGGCTGCTGCTGGCCGGCGTCGCGGTCGGCTACGCGCTGTACGCCACCACCAGCTTCCTGATCTTCGCGTCCGGGTCCGCCGAAGGTGCGCGTTCGGTCATGTTCTGGCTGCTCGGGTCCCTCGGGTTGGCCCGTTGGAACGCCCTGCTGGTGGTCGCCGCGGTCGTGCTGGGCGGGACGATCCTCTACCTGACAGTCGCCGGGCGGCGGCTCGACGTGCTGGCCATCGGTGACGAGACCGCGCAGACCCTGGGAGTCTCGCCCGCCCGGTTCCGGATGCGGCTGCTGGTGGTCGTCTCGCTCAGCATCGGCGTGCTGGTCTCCGCCGCCGGCAGCATCGGTTTCGTCGGGCTCGTCGTCCCGCACCTGGCCCGCCGCATCGTCGGGTCGCCGCACGTGCGGGTGGTGCCGGTGGCGGCGCTGCTCGGCGCGATCCTGCTGGTCTGGGCCGACGTGCTCGCGCGGGTGCTGCTGGCCCCGCAGGAGATCCCGATCGGCATCATCACCTCCCTCCTCGGGGCGCCGTTCCTGGTGGTCCTGATCCGTCGTCTACACGCCTCCGGCGCCTGAGCCGAGCCGGCAAGGAGAAAGTTCATGAGGGCAACTCGCCTCGCCCGCACCGCCGCCGCCTCCGTCGTCCTGCTGCTCGCCGCCGCCTGTGGCGACGGTGCCGCGCCGACGGCCGCGGAGCAGGGTTACCCGCTCACCGTCAGCAACTGCGGCGCCGAGGTCACCTTCCCGGTCGCGCCGAAGCGCGTCGTCCTGCTCAGGAGCGCCGCCGTGCCGTACCTGCACTCCCTCGGCGTGCTGGACCGGGTCACCGCCCGGGCCGGGCAGTACCCGAAGGAGTACTACGACGCCGCGACCCGCGCCGAACTGGACCGGATCCCGCTGCTGACCGACAAGACCGACACCAGCGGCCACCTGCAGATCTCCAAGGAGGTGGTGATCAGCCAGCAGCCCGATCTGGTCCTCGGCGAGGTCGACAACCTGTCCCGCGACACCCTCGCCGCGGTGGACATCCCCCTGCTGGAGGAGCCTGCCATGTGCCCCGACAGCACCACCGCGCCGACCTTCGACGACATCTACGCCCAGCTGCAGACGTACGGAAAGGTGTTCGGCCGCGAAGCCGAGGCCGCCACCGCCGTCACCGCGCTGAAGGAGCGGATGACCAGGATCCGGGCCGAGGCCGTTCCCTCGGCCGGGCGGACCGCCGCGGTGCTCTATCCGACCGTCGGCGGCGGCACCACCTACGCCTACGGCACGGCCAGCATGGCCCACCCACAACTGGAGGCGGCCGGCTTCCGCAACGTCTTCGGCGACGTCAAGGAGCGGGTCTTCGAGGTCACCGTGGAGGAGCTGCTCGGCCGCGATCCCGAGGTGCTGATCCTGCTGTACAGCGACGGCGACCCGAAGGCGGTCGAGCAGGGACTGACCGCGCTTCCCGGCGCGGAGAACCTCAGCGCCGTCCGCGCCGGCAACGTCATGACCCAGCTGTTCAACTTCACCGAGCCGCCCACCCCGCTGTCGGTCGACGGCCTGGAGCGGATCGTGCGGCGTTTCCAGGTGAACCCGTGATCGAAGCGACAGCGGTCTCCTGGCACTACGGCGCGAACCCCGTCCTCGACGGGGTCAGCGTCACCGCCCGGCCGGGCCGGGTCCTCGGACTGATCGGCCCGAACGGCAGCGGCAAGACCACCCTGCTCCGACTCCTCTACGGTGCGCTGCGCAGCCCCTCCGGCCAGGTACTCGTCGACGGCGACGACCTCACCGCGCTGGGGTCGCGGGAGGCCGCCCGCCGGCTGGCCGTCGTCGTGCAGGAGACCGGCGGCGAGACGGCACTGACCGTCGCGGAGCTGGTGCTCCTGGGCCGGGGACCACACCTGTCGACCTTTCAACGCGCCGGCCGGGCCGACCACGAGATCGCGGCCCGCTGCCTGGCCCGGGTCGGTGCCGCCCACCTCGGCACCCGGGCCTTCGCCCGGCTCTCCGGAGGTGAGCGCCAGCGGGTGCTGATCGCCCGGGCCCTCGCCCAGCAGGCCACCCACCTGCTGCTCGACGAGCCCACCAACCACCTCGACATCCGCTACCAGCACGAGATCCTTAACCTGGTGCGCAACCTGGGCACCTGTTCGGTCGTGGTGCTGCACGACCTCAACCTCGCCGCCCGCTACTGCGACGACCTGGTGCTGCTGGGCCGGGACGGGGTGGCCGCCGCCGGCGCCGTGGACGACGTGCTGGACCCGGCCGTCCTCGAACCCGTCTACGGCATCGGCATCCGGCGCCTGGATCTCGACGGCGCCATCCACCTGCTGTTCCAGCCGCACACCGTCGCCGAGCGGACCGCCGCCTGACGGCGCGGGACCGCATCGACCAGTCCCGAGCGGACACTGGTAGATCGCCCGGCGTACCGGCTGATCCGGCCGGCTGCCGGTGCGCCGGCTGCTAGCAGGTGAAGTCCTCGGGTGCGCCCTCACCCACGCGGCCGTCAACGGCCTCGCGCAGGATGTCCGCGTGGCCGGTGTGCCGTGCGTACTCCTCGATCATGTCGAGGAGCATGTCCCGGACGGTGGGGGTGCGTCCGTCCGGCCAGGTGAAGGCGGCCGGTCCGTCGAGCCCGCGTTCCTCGACGACCTCGGTAACCAGCTTCCGGGACCGGTCGACGGCGTCTCGCCACACCCGGTGGACGTCTTCGGGCGCATCGAGGGCGCCCGTGCGCCACTCCCAGTCGGGGTCGGCGTCGAAATCCACCGCGTCCCAGGGGGCTCCGTACTCCTGGCCGGCGAGCTTGACGGCCAGCCAGTCGGCTTCGACCAGCGCCATGTGCTTGACCAGGCCACCGAGTGTCATCGTGCTGGCGGCGGTGGTCGCGCGCAGGCCCTTCGCGTCGAGATCCGACGTCTTCCAGGCGAAGGTGCGCCGGTTGCGGTCGAGCACCGACAGCAGGGACTCCACCTCGGTGCGGGCCGGTTGGGGCTGTGGAGTGGTCTCACCCATCACCGGAGCATAGGCATCCGGACGGGCCCGCGCTGTCCCCTGGTCGGGGCGGGGCCACGGTGCCGAACGAGGTCGAGGGCACCCGGTGGCCGGTCTCCGGGTGAGGCGCCGGCGGGAACCGTCATGATGAGCCGGTGAAGATCCTGTCTATCCAGTCGTCGGTCGCCTACGGCCACGTCGGCAACTCGGCCGCCGTCTTCCCGCTCCAGCGGCTCGGGCACGAGGTCTGGCCGGTGCTGACGGTCCACTTCTCCAACCACACCGGGTACGGCGCGTGGCGCGGACCGCTGCTGGCGCCGGCCGACGTTGCCGAGGTGATCGCGGGCATCGGTGACCGCGGGGTCCTCGGCAGCGCCGACGCGGTGCTGTCCGGCTACCAGGGCGACCCGGCGATGGGTGCGGTGATCCTCGACGCGGTGGACACGGTCAAGGCGGCCAACCCGGACGCGGTGTACTGCTGCGATCCGGTGATGGGCGACGCCGGCCGGGGGATGTTCGTCCGGCCGGGCATCCCGGAGTACCTGCGCGACGTCGTCGTGCCGCGCGCGGACATCATCACCCCGAACCACTTCGAGCTGGACTTCCTCGCCGGCCGTACGACGACGTCGCTGACCGGGTTGCTGGAAGCAGTCGACGTGGTGCGCGAGACGGGGCCGCGGCAGGTGCTGGTCACCAGCGTGCTCCACGACGACGTACCCGAGGGATCGCTGGAGGTGGTGGCCGTCTCCGACGAGGGCGCCTGGGCGGTGACCACGCCGCTACTGCCGATCAGCCCGAACGGCGGGGGCGACGTCACCGCGGCGCTCTACCTCGCGCACCTGTGGACGACGGGCTCACCCGCGACGGCACTGGAACGCACCATCGCCTCCGTCTTCACCGTCCTCGAGGCGACGCTCGCGGCCGGCACCCGGGAGATCCAGCTGATCGCGGCCCAGGACGCGATCGCCGACCCGCCGCCGCGGTTCGCCGCCCGGCGGCTGCGCTGACCGACCGCCGCACCGGCGTGCTGGCTGTTCGCCGGGCGCCGAGCCGGCACCTGGTCGGCGGCGACGGGTCGACGGCCGCTGGCGCCGGCGGGGTGGAGCCGGGCGGGACGTCGTCCCGCCCGGCGTCCCCGGGTCAGGGCGCGCAGTTGTAGTTGCGCACCGCGCTGGTCAGCTTCTCCTGGTCGCCGAACTTCGCGTAGACCCGCAGCTGGCACGGTAGATCCAGGTCACCGTAGTAGCTCGTGACCTCGTTGTCGTAGTACGTGGTGCCGCTGTCCGCGACCTGCCAGGTGCCGCTGTCGGCGGAGTGGACCTCCCAGTAGACGTCGCCGGCGCAGCCCTGCAGGCCGCGCGACCAGGCGATGATGTTCGCCCCGTTGTAGATCTCGGACTGCACCAGGGTGCAGGTGGCCGCCGCCTGTGCGGGTGCGGCGCCGACGACCAGTCCGGCCGTCAGCAGGGCCCCCGCTCCGACCGCCGACATCAGCTTGCGCATGGTCCGATACCTCCAAGATGGATGGTGGATCACTTCCCGGAGGGTAGCCCGATCGGAAAAGGAGTTTCAAGGCACGAACATCAATTGTCGAAATTCTTCATCGACGGGCGTGGCTGTCGCCCGGGCCCGGATCGTGACCCGGCCGGCGTCGTGGGCACGGCAGCACCAGCCGGCCCGCCGGTGGGGTCGCCGGCAGCCGGCCACGCCCGACCGCCGTTACCCCGACGCCCCCGCCAGGAGCCCGGCGACCGCGTCCGCCGACGCTGGGTGTGCGGCCACCAACGCCGCCGCGGCCCCGGAGGCGGCCGGCGGGGCGTCCCGCCGCCACTCACCGGCGCAGCCGAGCAGCGCGGCCATCGCGTCCACCGCCGCCGGATGGCCGGCGAGCAACGCGGTCACCGCGGTGCTCGGAGCCGGTCGTACGACCGGCGCCGGCCGACCGGCGGCCCGCCACGGCGGCACCCAGGCGTCCAGGGCGGGCAGGCTGCCGGGGAAGGTACGTTCGGCCTCGCGGACCAGCCGCGGCACCAGATCCGGTCCCTGGTCCCGCAGCGTCGTGATCAGCGTGGGCAGCCAGGGCAGCAGCACCGGATCGGGCAGCCGGGCGAACGCCGTCGACATCGTCTCGACCACGAACGGCGCCAGTCCCGGCGCCGGCTCCAGCGCCTGCACGAACCCGGACAGGTACTGCGGGAACGCCGGCACCACCAGCGGGTTCGCCAGCAGTTCGGCGCAGCGCTCCCGCAACTCGGCCAGCGGCAGCAGGCCGAGCTGGTGGCGGGACGCCCAGAGCAGGGCGACCTTCGCCGGCGCCTCCGGGTGGGACTGGCCGACCGCCAGCTCCAGCTGGGACCGGTCGCAGCCCAGCGACAGCGCGAGGCTCTCCATCCCGAACAGGAAGCCCAGCATGGCCCCGACCTGCCGGACCCCGGTCGCCTCGTCCACGAACGCGGTGGGCAGCAGGGTGCAGTAGTGCGCGTACCCGGTGGTCACGAACGCCTCGCACCACGCCGGCAGCCGTGCCGCGGTGGTCCGGTGGTGGGCGAGCAGGCGGCGGATCCGCCGCAGCACCTCGGGCGCGTCGTCCACGGTGCGTTCGGCGGAGAGCAGCTCCACGGCCCGCGTGCCCAGCTCGTCGACCAGGCGCGGACTGTCGAGCAGCCGGATGGCGTCCTCGACGGCGGCGAGCGCGGTGGCGGCGGTGGCGTCGGGCCCGCGGACGGAGCGGCGCAGCCGCTGCTCGAGAACCTGTTCGACGGTGACGCCCTCGTACCCCAGCTCGATCAGCGCGCGCTGGTTGCGGCCGAGCGCCAGGTCCCAGCTCTCCTGCAGCGACCGGTGGCCCAGCCGCCGTTCGCCCATGATCGGGCGGACCGCGTCGGCGGGCAGCAGATGCCGCAGCATCCAGAGCAGGTCCGAGCAGGCCGGCAGCGCCGGGTCGGCGCGCAGGTCCAGCAGGGCCCGCTGCACGGTCCGCTTCTCCAGGTCCAGGCCGAGCGGGCCGAGGCGGTCGAGGACGTCGCGGGCCAGCGGGGGGAGCGAGTCGTAGCCGACCTGGCCGATCCGGTCGCCGCCGAGCAGGATCTCGCAGAGCCGGCGCACGTCCCGGCGGCCCGGCACGACGTCCTTCTCGATGCAGGTGACCGCGGCGTCGGCGAAGTCGTACGGGGTGGGCCGGGCCCGGTTACGCAACCCGGCGAGCAGGATCGAGGTCTCGAACACGGCGATCGCGTCGGCGGTGCTGGCCAGGTAGCCGTTGCGGCGGGCCAGCCGGACGATGTCGACACACCAGCCGCGCAGCTCCGCCTCGTCCAACTCGTCCGGTGCCGGTGGCGCGGCCAGGAAGCCGGTGAGCCGGTCGCTGACCGGGGTGGCGGTCGTCGGGGCTGCCGCCGCCCGCCCGCGTCGGCCCCGCTTCGCCCCGCCCTGCTGGCCGTCGAGCCGGAACGGGACGAGACCGTCGCGGCCCAGCGACTTCGTCCAGGCCGCCGCGGCGATCGACACCGAGCCGGGGGCGAGACCGAACTGCGCCTCGATCGCGGAGTGGCTGGACGGGATCAGGCCGTACCGCCACCGGGTGCCGGTGCGCGGGCTGATCGGGAAGTCCGGCGCGGTGGAGTCGAGGCCGAACTGCTCGACCCGACTGGCCGCGTGGAACGCCCCGCACACGTACAGGCAGTCGGCCGGGTCGGCGCCGGAGGCGGCCAGGTGCTGCCGGATCCGGGTCCACATGTAGCGTTCCCGATCCTCGTCCCGGTCCAGCCGGTCCGCGGCGGTGGGCCGCAGCCGCCGGAAGAGGCTGCCGATGAGCACCATCACCTGCCGGTAGGTGTCGTGGTCGGCGATGGCGAGCGGCCGCTCGACGTACTGGTCCCACCACTCCGACCAGTGCCGCACCTTGCCGTGGTGCAGCAGGTACGCCTCCAGCTCCGCGAACCGGGGCCGCAGATCGCCGATCTCCACGCCGACCGCGTCGCCGTGCAGCGCCGCCTCCTCGGCCGGCTCCCCGGCCGTCACCTCGGCGGCCGGGCCGTCGGTCGCGCCGGCCTCCGCGCGGGGCGTCCACTGGAAGACGTGGTCGGTGGAGCGGTCCACCAGCACCAGCTCCACCCCGGGCGTGTCCAGCGCGTACGCGATGGCCTGGTATTCCGCGGAGGCCTCGGTGATCGGGGCGACGACGCTGAGCGGGGCCCACTCGGCGGGGAAGCCCGCCAGCTCGGTGGCGAAGGCCTGCACGGCCACCGGGAGGCGGCAGTTGCGCAGCTCGGTGAGCAGCGGCTGGAGGTCCTCGCACAGCTCCAGGTAGACGACCTTCGGCTGCTTGGCGCGCAGCCGCCGGAGCATGGCCAGCGCGGAGGCCGGTGAGTGGTGGCACACCGGGAAGATCTCCAGCCGCTCGCCGAGGGCCCGGTCGACGTCGTCGACCATCCCGGCCAGGATGCCGGCCAGCGCGTCGGGGGAGTCGGCGAAGGCGGCGGCCGCGTCGGCGAGTTGCTCGCGCAGCGCGCCGAACAGGCCGCCGTCGGTGGCGGTGGTCACGACAGCGACGCGATCGCCTGGCGACCGCCGTCGAGGAAGCCCGCCCAGTCACCGCCGTCCTGCTTGGCCCGCGGCTCGACGACCCCGTGCAGGTACTTGTTGAGGATGGCCAGGTCCTCGGGGCTGCGCCGGGCCAGCGACCCCATCAGCGACCCGGCGAGGATCTCCGGGCGCAGGGTGCGGTCGCCGAAGAACTGGCTGTGCAGGATGGCGTCCTCCAGCACCCCGATCTGCTCGGCGGTGGACAGCGCCGATTCCAGCTTCTCGTCGTCGCTGGCCGCCGAGGCGGCCGCGGCTCGCAGGTCGGCGAAGCTCTGCAACAGGATGTCCAGCAGGGTGGGCGGCACGTCCAGGTCGATGTGGTGCCGGCGCAGCAGCTCCTCGGTACGGAAGCGGACGATCTCGGCCTCGCTGCGCTTGTTGGTCACCACCGGGATCCGGACGAAGTTGAACCGCCGCTTCAGCGCCGAGGACAGGTCGTTGACGCCCCGGTCGCGGCTGTTCGCGGTGGCGATGATCGAGAAGCCGGGCTTGGCGAAGACGATGTTGTCCCGGTCCAGCTCGGGAATCGAGATGTACTTCTCGGACAGGATCGAGATCAGCGCGTCCTGCACGTCGCTGGTGGAACGGGTCAGCTCCTCGAAGCGGCCGACGACACCCTGCTCCATCGCGGTCATGATCGGCGAGGGGATCATCGACTCGCGGGACTGGCCACGGGCGATGACCATGGACACGTTCCACGAGTACTTGATGTGGTCCTCGGTGGTGCCGGCGGTGCCCTGCACGACCAGCGTGGAGTTGCGGCAGATCGCCGCGGCCAGCAGCTCGGCCAGCCAGCTCTTGCCGGTACCCGGGTCGCCGATCAGCAGCAGCCCCCGGTCGGAGGCCAGGGTGACGATGGCCCGCTCGACGAAGCTGCGGTCGCCGAACCACTTCTGCGGGATCTCCCGGTCCAGGCCGTCGGCCCGTTCCGAGCCGAGGATGAACAGCCGCACCATCCGCGGGCTCAGCCGCCACGAGAACGGCTTCGGGCCGGTGTCGACCGACTCCAGCCAGTCGAGTTCGTCGGCGTACTTGACCTCGGCGGGGGCACGCAGCATGTCGGACATGAGGGGTTGGTCTCCTAGGTGAGGAAGCTCTTGAGCTCGAAGGCGAGTTTGCGGATGTGGCCGGAGACGACCGGCGTGCCCAGGTCCTTGAAGCGCTGCCGGAACCAGGGGTTGACGCTCTGCTGGCCGGAGCTGTTCACCGAACCGACCGGGATGAACCGCACCCCGGAGCGGTGGACGGCCTCGATCCCGTCGAACAGCGGCTGCGACCGGTCGAACTCGTAGAAGTCCGAGATCCACACCAGGACGGTGTTCCTCGGCTCGACGATCTTGGGTCGGGCCATCGCCATCGCGACCGGCCCGTCGTTGCCGCCGCCGAGGTTGGTGCGCAGCAGCACCTCGAACGGGTCGTGCACCCACGGGGTCAGGTCCAGCGCCCGCGTGTCGTACGCGATCAGGTGCACGTCCACCTTGGGCAGCCCGGCGAAGATGGACGCCAGGATCGTGCAGTTGACCATCGAGTCGACCATCGACCCGGACTGGTCCACCACCACGATGAGCCGGGCCGGTGTGGTGCGGCGGGCGGTCTGCCGGTAGTAGAGCCGGTCGACGTAGAGCCGCTGGTCCGCCGGGCTCCAGTTGGTCAGGTTCTGCCAGATGGTGCGGTCCAGGTCGAGGTTGCGGAACACCCGCTTCGGCGGCACCGAGCGGTCGACGGTGCCGACGCTGGTCTGCTCCACCTGGGTCCGCAGCACCTCGGCGACCTCGTCGACGTAGCGGCGGATCAGCGCCTTCGCGTTGGCCAGCGCCACCCCGGACAGGTTGGCCTTGTCCCGCAGCAACTGCTCGATCAGCGACATGCTGGGGGTGAGCCTGCTCGCCAGCTTCGGGTCGGCCAGCACCTCCCGCAGGTGCATCCGCCGGACCAGGTCGCCCTCCAGCCCGGCGAGCGTGCCGCCCAGCTCGCCGCCCTGCCGGCGCAGCTCGCCCGGTGCCGCGCCGAGCGCCTGCTCGAACCAGCCGGCGTCGGACTGCCAGCGGGCGAGCTGGCCGGCGCTGACCGACCCGGAGCCGGTGGCGAACACGTTGAGCAGCAGCTTCGACACCAGCGCCGCCCGGCGTACCTCGGCCTCGCCGGGTCGGGCGGGGCCGGCGGCCGGTTCACCGTCGCTGGTGGTGAGCAGGCCGCGCAGCTCGTCGGCGAGCGCCGGGAAGCGTTGGACCACCGTGTCGACCGAGACCGTCGGGTCGAGCAGTGCGGCCGGCAGGCCGAGATCCTCGACGACGGCCATGCTCGCCGACTCCAGGGCGGGCTGCTCGTCCGGGCTGAACAGCCGGGCCAGCAGCCGCCAGTAGAGCAGCTGCCGGCGGTTCTCGTCGTTGCGCACGGTCTCGGTCATCGGCGCAGCAACCGTCCCGCGCGCTCGCGCAGCACCGCCACGGCGTCGCCCGCCTTCGCCTCCGCCTTCGCGACCTTCGGATCGGTGATTCCGCCGGCCCAGTCGCCGTTGTGCGCCTCGGCCACCTGCCGCCTGCTGGTGAAGCGTACGGCGAGTGGGTGCAGGAGCCAGCGGCCGTCGTCCCAGCGCAGCAGGCCGAGGCAGGCCGACGCGCCGGCCACCCGATTCCGGGTGAGCGGCCCGCTCGCCGGCAGCCGGTCGGCGGCCACCGCGACCCGCTCGCCGTCGAGGTCGAGGACGAGCCCGCCGTCGTCCTCGCGCACGGCAGCGCCCTCGACCAGCACCGGTTCGGCGATCGCGGCCGGGTGCCGGTCCAGCGGCGGTGTCGAGGCGGCGGTCGCCGACCCGAGCAGCAACCGCGCCGTGGCGAACGGGTCGGTCGGCTCGCCCACCTCGGCCCGGGTGTCGTCCCACCGCAGGTCCCCGCCGAGCAGCGGCAGGTCGGTGACCGTCACGGCCCGCCGCTCGGCCAGCGCCCGCAGCAGGGCGGGGTGCCCCGGGAAGAGCCGCCAGATCGCCGGCCCGACGATGGTGGCCACCTTCGCGGCGCCCACCGTCGCCTGGACCAGTCGTGGCGTCCCGCCGCCGGCCGGTTCGAGCACCGCGTGCAGCTGGACCTGCACCGCGGTGTCGTGCTCATGGACATCCACGCCGAGCGGCAACAACCGCCCGGAGACCCGCTCGACGTCCGCCGCCGGCCCGGCCGGCGCGCCCTGGGTGAGCAGCATGCCGCGCGCCCACAGGTCCGCCCAGCGCCGGACCGGCACCTGGGGCATCGCCGCCACCGGTACGCACGCCCGAAGCTCGGCAGCCAGCCCGTCGAGCAGCACGGCGAGCCGGCGCGACCCGGGCTCGGCCAGCGCGGCCTCCACCGGCGCCCCGACCGCCGAGACCAGCTCGTGGTCGACGCCGCGCCAACCGGTGAGCGCCACCTCGTGCAGCCAGGCCCGCGCCGCCAGCAGGGTGGGGGAGACGTGTGTCGCTGCGGCGGCCGGCCCGGGCCACGGCGAACGGTCCCGCCCGAGCGTGTCGTCGAGCTGCCCGAGCAGGGCGTCGTGCGCCGCGCCGAGCAGGGCCGACCGCGCCCCGGCCAGGACGGCCAGGTGCTCCTGCGCGACCGAGCCGGCGGTCACCTTGCCGACCGCCTCGGCCACCCGCGTACCGAGCGGGGTGCCGGCCAGCGCGTCGGCCAGCGCCGCCAACGCGGCGGCGTCGTCCTCGCCGAGCCGGGCCAGCCCCCGGGTCAGCACGTCGTCGAAGCCGGCGACCACATCGAGAGCCTCGGCCAGCCCCGCCGGCACCTCCGCGCGCAGCCGGGTCACCTGGTGCGCCAGCATCAGCCCACCGCCGCGCTCGCCGGGAACCAGTGCAACTCCGGCAGCGGCGCGGTGCTCTCCGGCACCTCCAGGTAGGCCAGGTGGCGCAGGAACCGGCTGAACACCACCGCGGCCGGGCTGGGCTCGTGCCGGGGATCCATCCGGGCGAACAGCTCGGCGCCGGTGTCCACCCCGTCGCCGACGTCCACCCGCAGGTAACGGGCGACCGGCTCGACGCCGTACTGGATGATCGCCTCGTCGGCCAGCGCGTGCAGGTGCTTGCAGGGGTTGCCGCGCAGCCCGCCGCACGGCCGGTTGTTGTTGGTGCTGCAGTGGTACGCGTGGGTGCCGGCGGCCACCGACGAGACGTACACCCGCTCGATGTCGGAACCGCTGGACACCACGCCCTGCAGGCGCCCGTCGGCCAACTCGACGAACGGCACCTTGGCCAGTTTGCGCGCCCGGGCGGGTGGCACCACCCGCAGCACGCTTCGTCGTCGCCACGAGGCTTCGACCGCCTGCGTCATCTCCGACCTCCCGCCGGAGACCGGCTCCGGGCAGGATGCTGCCGCACGCCGGCCCACCTCCGCGCCGCTGTGACGACAGGGATCATGGACCACCGGTACGACATCGCCACCACCGCCGGGTCGGTCGCTGCTCGGCCTTTGGCCCGCGAGCGTGCCAAGCGGAGAGGGCGCCGCCACCTCTGGTGCTGGGCGCCGCCGGTCCGGCGGGCGCAGGTGCTCGACCCGATGGGTCCTCGCCGCGGCGGGACCAGCTGGTCACCAACGTCCGTGATCGACGCGGAAAACCCACGTCCGGACGGGACGGTGCACACCCTCAGCCAGGGACGCCGTCCAGCGCAGGTCTCATCGAGGTCTGCGGATCTCAGCGAGGTGCTGCGGACACGTCGACGGCCGCGGCGCCGACGACGGCGTTGTCACCGGCGTTCTGCAGGTAGCCGATCACCGAGGCCTGCCGGGGATCGAGGTCCGGCGGCACCGCCAGTTCCACCCGACCCCGCTCGGTTTCCGGACGCATCGAGGAGAAGGCCCGTACCACGTTGTCCTGCCGCAGCGTCCGCCCGGCGTTCTCGCCCCGAGCCACCTCGCTGTCCAGGCCACGCTCCACGACCGCCACGTTCAACACCGCCGGAGTCGGGACGGTCTGGTAGTCCACCAGCACCCGGCCGCCACCGGGGGAGTCGGTGACCGACAGGGTGAGCGGCGTACCGGAAACCGCGGTGAGCGCGGACGCGATAGCGGTGGCCGCCTGCCGTCGGTCGGAACCGACGAACTCGACGGTGCCGTTGACGACCATCTGCGGGGTGTACAACCGTCCGGCGCCGAGGGCCCGTGCGTACGCCTCCTGCCGCGCGGTGTACGCCGCGTCGGCGAACCGGTCGGGCCAGCCCAGGTAGTCCCAGTAGTCGACGTGGAAGCCGAGGGCGAACACGGGCAGCCTCCGCTGCCGGGCGTCGCGTTCGATCTCGGTCAGCACCTCCTCGGCGGGCGGACAGCTCGAGCAGCCCTGGGAGGTGAACAGCTCCACCACGGCGAAGCCGCCGTCCGCGCGGGCATCCTCCAACCCGGTGCGCGTTGGGTCCGTCATCGGCCGTCTCCTCCGTCCGCGCTGCTCGCGGCACCCCGATTCCCGTTCCGGCCGCGACCATTCCTGACCGACAGCGAGCCGCCGGCGGCCGGCGGTCGATCCGGTGCGCGGAGAACCGGGGCGGCACCGACCGCCATCGGAGGTACGCTCGATCCGTGACGCAGTCGCTCTTCCTCTGATCCGACTCCGGACGGCCCGTTGTCGCTCGCCGATCGCGACGAACGGGTCGTTCTGACGTTTCCGGCCGGATTCCGGTCGGGTCAGTCGAAGAGCGCGCCCCCGCCTTCTCTCGCAGGACGAGTGCGCCTCCGTTCGGAGGAAGCAGATGACGATCACCGTAACCATGCCTGCCCGCGGGCAGGCTCAGCTCGTTGCCGACCACCTTCGGGTGGTACGCGGCGGGCGAACCATCTTCGACGACGTCAGCATGGCGGTGGCACCCGGCGCCCGCTGGGGGATCGTGGGGGAGAACGGGTGCGGCAAGTCGACCCTGCCCGCCGCCCTGTCCGGTGGGTTGACCCCGGACTCGGGGACCGTGCACCGGTTCGGCGGTCTCGGCCTGGTCGAGCAGGAGCTGAGCGCGGCGGGCGGGGTCACCGTCGGCGACGTGATCGAGGTGCAACTCGCCGCGGTGCGGCGGGTCATCGCCGCGTTCGAGTCGGCGTCGGCCGCGCTGGCCAGCGGCGAGAACCGCGCGCTGCTGTCCGACGTCGCCACGTCGATCCTGGACCTCGACCGCAGCCGCGACGGGCGTCCCCGGGTGTACGGCGACGGGTTCGCCGGCTACCAGCACGGCCGCCGGGCCGAACTCGCCCGCTGGGAGGAGGAGTTCGAGCAGGTCAGAACCGGCTGGCGGTGAGCAGCAGCGGGGTGCCGACCCCGTGCCGGGCGCTCAGGTCGGCGAGGAAGGCGCCCAGCCAGCCGAGCGCGTCCACGGACCACTCGGCAAGCGTCCCGTGGAAGGTCGCCCGGTGCCGGGACGGTCCGTTCCAGAAGGCGTCGCCGAACGGTGGCCGCACGGTCAGCGGATCGTGGTCGGTCAGCGAGTACGTCTCGCACCGGAACACGTCCTGGTCCAGCCGGCTCAGCCACTCCCGCAGCCGCGGCGCGGCCGAGGGGACGGACGGCGTCTGCCCGCTGTCGAGGGTGACCCGCAGGGGCGTCCTCGACCGCGGATCACCGGAGCGGAACCAGCCGGCGCTGAGCAGCGACGGCGACAACGCGGGCTCCGGACGCGCCGCCGCGGCCAGGCCCTGGACGGGCAGCAGCACCTGCACCGCCCGCAGCCGTAGGGTGCCGATCCGGGCCACCGCATCGCCGGCGCAGCGCAGGAACGGCTGCACCGGCAGCGGCCGGTCGCCGGTCACCGGTTCGGCGCCCACCTGGAACCAGGCGACCAGGGACGCCCCGGGCGCGGCGAGTGGATGATCCTCCCCGGCGTCGTTCATGCCCCACAGGCCGGCCGCCCTGAGGTCGGCGTCCTCGGGGCCCCCGGCCGCCCTGCCGTCGAGCCACCCCATGGCGAGCGACCGCTCGTGGAACAGGAAGTACGGATCCAGGTCGGAGTCCGGGTCCCGCCACGGGTGCGGGGTCAGTTCGCCGTACAGGGCCGCGAACAGGGTGCCCGCCGGCGAGCGGGCACCGGGCGCCAGGCCGGGGCGGGCCTGCTCGCCGTGGCCCGTCAACGACGTGGTCCAGGTGGCGATGGCATCCCCCGACCCTATCCACGATCGGGCGCGGTGACAGGCCGGCTCCACGGACAACCCGGTGGGCGTACCGGCCGCCGGGCGGGAAGGTCAGCTCCGCCAGCGGTCGTTGACCAGCCTGGGGCGCAGGACGGTGTGGACGAGCGCGCTGGTCCGCCACCACGCGGCCGCCACCGAGGCCCGGGCGACGTCGGCGGTCGCCCGGAGCGCGCCGGCCCGGCCGTGGTCGGCCAGCAGCAGCCGTCGCCTGGTCCGGGCGGCCGCGGCCCGTTCCGGCGTGCGGCCGCTGGCCCCGGGCACCTCGGCCCACCGTTGGACGGACTCGGTCGCGGCGCTCAACGCCTCCGCTCGCCGGCCGGCCGCCGTCAGGCAGGTGGCCAGGGTGTGCAGGGCACCGGCCAGGACGATGGTGTGGATGGCGGGTTCGGCCCGGACCATCCTCCGGGCCACCGCCACGGCGTCGGTCGCGGCCTGGACCGCGCCGCCCCGGTCACCGGCGTCCCGGAGCCGCTCGGCGAGGTTGCCCAACACCTGGGGCAGCTCGGACTCCAGCGCGGCGTCGTTGGCGACCGCGGGCCGGAGGACCTGGACGGCTTCCTCGGCGGCGGCCACCGCGCCGGCCGCGTCGCCGGTCCGCGCCCGGCACCGGCTCAGCTGCAGCAGCGCCACCGAGAGCGAGGGATTTCCCATGTCGTCCGGGGCGACGGCGAGCTCCCGGTGGATGGCCACGGCCTGGGCCGCCGCGGTGCGGGCGGCGTCCACCTGGCCGGTCGCGAGCAGGGCGCGGGCCAGCTCGGTCAGCGCTCCGCCCAGCAGCGGACGGATCCGCCGATGCCGGCGGGCCAGGACGACGGCGAGCGCCGACGCGCGCCGGGCCTCCAGGTACCGGCCCGTGTCCGCCAACGCCGTACCGAGGTGGCTGAGGCTCTGCACGAGATCCGCGGCGCGTTCCTCGACGCTCGCCGGATACCGCCAGCGGTTCGGGATCCGGTCGATCGGGCTGAGGTAGGTCTCCTCGAGGCGTTGCAGCCGTCGGCGGAAGGGGGGCACGGTGTTCAGCGCCCGGAGGAGGGTGCGGGCGACGGGATCGTGCAGGGCGAGGAACCACACGTCGCCCAGCTCCAACGGTGAGAGGTCCATCCGGCGTCGACGGATCCGCATGGCGGCCTGGAACGCGGGCAGCGCCTCGGCCGGCCGGCCGGCCCGGCGCGCCACGTGGCCGCGGACCAGTTGCGCGTGGCTGAAGTCCGGGCTGGGGCGGGCGGCGCCGAACTCCCGGTACAGCGCGATCGCCTGCTCCGCCAGCCGTACCGCCTCGGTGCGTCGCCCGGCGGCCGACAGGTCCGCGCTCAGGTCGACCAGGGCGCTGCCCAGCCGGTTGCTGGCGCGGTGTCGCAGCTGGCCGGCCGGGCTGCGGTCGTCGGACGGGTCGACCTCGGCACTGAGCCGGCGGAGGATGCCGGTGGCCCGCTCCCGGGTCGCCGCGGCCTGGCTGTAGCGGCCGGCGTACGTCTGCACGGCGGCCAGGTCGTTCAGCACGGTGATCCGGGCCTCGGGGTCGGGGTTCTCGGCCAACCGGTACGGCGTCAGCCGGGTCTGCACGGCCGCCATCGCGGGTAGCAGGTCGGTGTCATCCGCGGCCTCCAGGTGCTCGACGAGAGCGGTCAGCCGGCGGAAGCCGAGCCCGTCGAGTCCGGCGACGGCACCGATCGCCGCGTTGCCGGCGGCGAGGATGACGGCCGGCCGGTCGTCGACCAGCCGGAAGAGGCATTCCGGTCCGACGTGCGGCCACCGCTGGGCCGCCGCGGCGAGCATTCCCACCGCCCGGAGCGACCAGGCCGGCGGCGGCTCGTCCGCGCCGAACAACGTCGTCGTCGCCGGTCGGGCCCAGCTCTGCGCCGGGTAGTCGGCCCGGTGGCCGGGGAGGGTGAGGGCCAGGAAGTCCTCGGCGAGCCGGTCCGGGTACAGCGGCTCCAGCACGGTGTCCGCGCCCGGCGGCGACGGGGGATAGCACGACCGGTGGTCGGACAGCGCGGCGTCGCCGTCGTCGGTGACCCCCAGCCGTCGTACGACCGCCAGCCCTTCGGCGCGCGGAACGGCTCCGGTGAGCGCGGCGCCGAAGACGAGCCGGTTCATGGTCGCCGGCGGCGTACGGTACGTCCGCTCAGCGGGGGCGAGGTCGTGGCCGGGGTCGCCGAGCCGCCGCGCCCACCACAGCTGCTCGCGGTCCAGGAGGTATACGGTCAGGCCCGCGGTGCCGGTCGCCGGCACCGGCCGTCCGGCCACGTGCGCGTCGACCGCCACCAGGGCCGCCATGTGGATGGTCAGGGTCAGCCCGAAGTCGGGGTGGTCCAGCCCTTCGGGCCGGCCGACCGACGACCCGTCGATGCCGTACCGGGCGGCGTAGCCGTCGCGTGCGGCCTGGAACATGGCCGCCCGGGGGCCCTCCGCCGGGTCCGGGCGGGGTGCCCTGCCCAGCGGGCGGAGGAGTTGGGTGGAGGTGTCGACGAACCGCTCGACCAGGGCCGCCCGGGTCAGCGGCCACGCGTCGTCGGTGCGGCCGATCAGCAGCACCCGGACGGGCAGGCCCGGCTTCTGCAGCAGCGAGTTGCTGAACAGCCAGGTCAGGTGACTGAGCGGCCACTGGTCGGCGTAGTCGACGATCACCAGCAGGCCGACCGCGCCGTCGGTGCGCAGATCCTGGCTGTCCGCTCCCGGGAGCACCGTGCCCGGTCCCTGGACGGCGACGAGGACCTTCCAACCGCCGGCCACGGACAGCGCGGCGAGCCGGGCGGCCAGCCGGGTCTTGCCCTGCCCGCCCGGGCCGTGCAGCCACCGGGCCGCCGTCGGCGCCTCGCTGTCCCGCCACGCCTCCAGCGCGGCGAGGTCGTCCTCCCGACCGGTGAACGGGACGACCTCGTACCGGGCGTTGAGCATCCGGCTCGGCACCTCGCGCAGCCAGCCGGGCGGTACGGTCGGGGACGGCTGCCAGTTGCGCAGCACGAACAGCGGGATGCCGTCGCCCCACACGTGCAGGTCCCCGCCGATCACCCCGGTGGCGTTCCCGCCGTCGGCGTGCACGTCCTGCCGGTACGGCGGGGCGTGGGTCGGGTCGTCCGGAGTGCCGGCGACGGTCACCGGGGCCGCCTCACGTTTGCGGACCGGTCGGGTCGTCGGTCCGGCGAGGCGGCAACTGGTGGTGGATCACGTCGCCGTTCATCGCGCCGTACGCGGCGGCGCCCGGTGCGGTGGCGCTGATGATCTGGGTCTGCGGGACCCTGGTGGACTCCCGGGACTCGGGTCGCCCCTGCCGGAGCTGCCGGCCGGTGAGGACGACGCCGACCACGCCGACGGCGAGCGCGACCAGCGCCACGACCATGCTCACCACGTCGGCGGTGTTCGCCTTGACGTCCAGCGGCTGGCCCAGGAAGACCCGGACGAACTCGACGGCCCCGACCGACAGGCCGGCGAGGCCGACCACCGCTGCGGCGATCGCCGCCCACCGGACTCTCCGTCTCGCACGGCTGTCCATCGCATCCTCCCGCGGCTGCCCGGCTGTCGACGCTCGACGTCGAGGAACCTCCACAGTGCAGCACGCGTCGGCAAGGCGCCATCACCTGACGTGTTCGCGGCAGTCGCCGGCCGGTGTCGCCGGACGACCGTGCCGCCGTGCCACGGGGACGGCCGGTGGGCGAGCTTCGCCGGCGGCGGTCGGGCGGCCGGCGGCTCAGCGGAAGGCGAACACCGGGGGGAAGACCAGGACCACGACCCAGGCCCACGCGGCGTACACCGGCAGGTAGCCGGTCTGCCACCGTTCGATCGCCGCGAACGGGGCACGCCGACGGACGAAGCCCAGCAGCAGCCACGCCGACCAGGCGAGATTGGCCAGCAGGATGACGTTCTCGCCGAGGGCCGCCGCCTTGTTGGGGGTGGTGCCGTACTCGGTGATCCGCCCGGTGATCTCCAGCAGCACC
This sequence comes from Micromonospora sp. S4605, assembly GCF_003176715.1. Taxonomy (NCBI): domain Bacteria; kingdom Bacillati; phylum Actinomycetota; class Actinomycetes; order Micromonosporales; family Micromonosporaceae; genus Micromonospora; species Micromonospora sp. S4605. The sequence goes on along the minus strand of NZ_QGSW01000178.1, from coordinate 72,938 downwards.
AGCACGTCGATGGCGAGGGCGCTGACCACGAGGGCGAACTGCAGCTTGTCGAACAGGCCGGGCGGGGCCAGCGGATCGCGGGCGGAGATCGAGTAGAGCAGCAGCCCCAGCACCACGACCAGCAGGAGGTTGAACAGGATCAGCGCTTCCCGCTCGACGTTGATGCCGTTCGCGCTGCGCCCGAGAGCGGCGAGGAAGGCCAGCAGTACGGCGGTGAACAGCGGGGTGAACAGCCGGGTGAGCACCGGCGCGATGTTCTCCACGACGCTCTGCTTGGCCTCGACGAGCCAGCCGGCCACCACCACCGCGGCGGCCGCGCCGCAGGGCAGCAACCACTGCGAGACGAAGCCCTCCGGGGAGAGCCCGATGGCCTCGAAGGTGCCGAACATGAAAGCGGTCAGCACGCCGCCGCCGAGGGCGATGAGGACGTAGTAGATGAAGCACTCGCCGGTGAACCGGATGAAGTCCATCCGTCGGCGGGACGAGCGCAGGTCGTCGGCCACGTACGCCAGGCCGACCACCAGCCAGAGCGCGATCGGGAGGTGGATGGCGGTCAGGACCACCGACTGGGAGTCGTCGGCGAGGGGGTAGGCGTTGGCCGCCACCGCGCCGAGCGCGAACAGCGCGACCAGTGCCCCGATCACGGCCCTGCCGGCCTGCCGGCGCCAGGCCAGGAAGCCCGCCAGCCAGGGCAGGGTGAAGAGGCCGAGGTTGGTGGCGTAGAACGCGCCGTCCCGCTCGATGCTGATCCCGAACAGCTCCGGCACCTTGACGGAGACCGCCGCGCCCACCGCGCAGACGACCACCCCGACCAGGTCACGCCGGCCCCGGGTGGGCGCCACCGGGCCGTCCGTCGCGCCGGTCAGCACCAGCTGCTTCCAGAGCCGTTCCGAATGCTCCCGGGCGAACTCGCGGGACAGGTCGTTGAGGCTGCCCATGCGCTTCACCGCGACCAGGAACGCCTCGTCGGCGCGCAGGCCGGCGGCCATCAGCTCGTCGACCGAACCCCGCAGATGGTCTTCGAGTTCGTCGGCGTCGGACTGGTGCAGCTCCGCGCGGCGCTCCACGTGCTGCCGCCACTGGGCGAACTGGGCCTCCAGTTCGCTCCGATCCTCCGGCGCTGTCATGCCTGACCCTCCAGCGGGATCGCGGTGAACGGCCGGAAGTCGCCGGAGCCGTGCCAGACCTGCTTGAGCGCGCCCACGACGGTGTCCCACTGGCGGCGTTGTTCGGCGAGCTCGGCCAGGCCGCTCCGGGTGATGCGGTAGTACTTGCGCCGCCGCTCCCCGGCGACCGACTGCCAGCTCGACTCGACGTGGCCGAGGCGCTCGAGCCGGTGCAGCAGCGGGTAGAGCAGGCCCTCGGTCCAGTCCAGCTCCCCACCGGAGAGCTCGTTGATCCGGCGCAGAATGGCGTAGCCGTAGCTCTCGCCCTCGGCCAGGATGCCCAGCACCATCGGCGTCGCCGAAGCGGCCACGAGATCCTTGGTGACCCGCACGAGCCCTCCCCGCACCCATCCCTAGAACTTTGATGCATAGTAGTTCTAGGTATCGTCCGGGTGCAAGGAACCGGTCGGGGCTCGGCAGGCCGGCCGCGACCGGTTCAGCGCACAGCAGGTCAGGTTCCGTCGAGAGCCGGGCCGTTCCGATCCACCGTGGCGTCGATCAGGTCGTGGCCCAGGTCGAACCGGACGCCGTCCGGGTTGGTCAGCCCCACGTCGGCGTACCACGAGCGGTCGGCCTCGGGGTGCGGCCCGACCAGGCCCACCCGGCCGGCGCCGTAGGTGGTGACGACGGCGGCGGCCGCGCCGGTGTCGTAGGTGGCGAGCACGCTGCCCGGCGCACCGGGGCGCAACTGGAACGTCGGCCCGTCCTGGAAGTACATGTGCCGGGTGCGACCGCGCCACCGCACCTCGACCACCGTGTCGTCGGTGCTGTCGACGCTCGCGCCGGCGGTGTCGATGTACCGGCCCACCCTTCCGTCGATCAGGCCGAAGCCGGGATCGGCGGCGGCCAGGTACGCCCCCAGGCAGAAGCCGAGGTAGTGCCCACCCTCGCGGACGAAGCCGCGGATCTCCTCGGCGTAGTCGCGCATCCGCCGCCAGGCCGGGCCGACGTTCCCGCCCCCGGGTTGCGCGTACACCGCCGCCTCGGCCAGCGCGCTGCGCGACACCGGCCGCTCCTCGTCCGGGCCGCAGTACTCGGTGCGGAACCCGGCCGGTGCGCCGCGCAGCAGGGCCGCCACCGCCTCCGCGCAGCCCGAGCAGGCGGCGGGACCCCGGTAGACCAGCGCCAGCGGCCCGTCTCCGGACACCGCCGACACCCCGACCCAGCCGAGCGCGGCCAGGGTGCCGGCGGCACCGGCACCGACCAGGAGCCGCCGCCGACTGACCGTCCGCGCCCTGGCCAGCAGCGGCTCCCACCTGGGCTGCCTCACCTCGCCGTCCGCCCGCTCAGCCAGGGCGCCATCCCGTCGCCGGCGGCTCGACCCGGTACGTCCGGGGCTCGGGCGCGTACCTCGACATCCCGGCGCCGGGTCGCCGACCGTTGCGGGCCGCCAACCGGCGAGCGCCGCCGGAGATCGCCGTCACCAGGCCCTCCAGCGGGCCTCGGCCGGCGGTGGCCCACCAGGCGAAGGCGAACGACATGAACGCCACCACCTGCGCGAGGTATCCGGGCACCGGCGCGAAGGAGTCGAGGTCCGAGTTGATGAACATGATGTGCGCGGTGTAGAGCGTCAGGACCATGCCGCCGGCCGCGGCCAGCGGCAGCAGCAGCAGGGAGATAGCCCGTCGCGGCAGGCCGCGGGTGGCCCGGCTGGCGAGCAGCATGACGGCGAGCAGGGCCAGCGCGCTCCCGGTGGTGGCCAGCAGGTCGAGCGGGGTGCCGGTGTGCGGCGCGTCGACCGCGAGCCACCACCACGTCGAGGTGGGCGTTCTGCCGTCCCCGCCGAACGCGAGGAACTCGGCGATCTGCGTCGCGTCCAGCCCGCTCGTCGGCTGGGTGACCGAGATCTGCTGCAGGCCGCCGTACCGGTGCAGCAGCACCGACGACGCCACCGGCGCCGCGACGGCGAGCGCGACTCCGGTGCCGAGCATCCAGAGGATGGCTCTCCTCCCGGTCAGCGCCAGCCGGCCGACGACCAGGCCGGCACACAGGTACGCCAGCCACGTCATGGCCGGAAACTCCCCGGTGACCGTCAGCTCGGTGAGCAGCGCGACCGGGTCGCCGACCAGCTGGGCGAAGCCCGGGTTGTCGTAGGTCGGCTCCGGCAACCGGGGCAGCAGGAGGTGCTGGAGGACGGGAGCGGCGGCGGCGACGACCACGCCGGTGACCGCCACCAACCAGGTGGGCAGGAACACCAGCGGGATGGCCAACAGGAACATCACCGCGTAGCAGGGCAGGATCACCGACGCCACGGACGCGTCGGCGTAGCCCAGGGCCAACCCGATCGCGCCGATGGCCAGGGCCCGTACGACCAGCGCCGCCACCGGGCCGGAGCCGGCGGTCAACCGGACCCGCTGTCGAGCCGTCAGGAATGCGATACCGACCCCGGCCAGTACCGCGAACGCGGCTGCCGCCCGCCCGGCGAAGGCCGTGAACCACCAGGTGGGTTGCCCGGCGGCGTCGGATTCGGGCAGTGAATGCACGGCGATCATGGCGAGCAGCGCGGCTCCCCGGGCGGCGTCCACGCCCAGTAGCCGGGAACGCCCGGCCGGCACGTCGCTGGTCGAGGGCCGACCGCTGGCGCGCCGGGCGGCGGTGGCGAGCCGGTTCGCCTCGGCGGCCCGGTCGAGGTCGTCCCACGTGAGGTTCACGGTCTGGGTCATGGCCTCATCACGGTGTCGATCAGGTCGTGGCCGAGGTCGGTGCCGAGCCGGTCGGCGGGGCGCAACCCGGCGTCCAGGTACCAGTCGTCGGTGGCCTCGGGGTGCGGGCCGACGACGCCGACCCGGCCGGCGCCGAGTCCGGTGACCATCGCGGCGATCGTTCCGTTCGGGTACGTCGCGAGGATGTCCGCCTCGGCGCCGGGCCGCAGCCAGAAGTACGGGCCGTCCTGGAAGAACAGCCTGCGTCGCCGGCCGCGCCAGGAGACGTCCACGACGGTGTCCCGCTCCGATCTCACGGTGGCGGCGGCGGAGCCGATGTACTGGTCCGTGTCACCCGGCAGGAGTGCGAAACCGGGGGTTGCCCCGGCGAGGTAGCCGCCGAGGCAGATCCCCAGGTACCGCCCGCCGGAGTGGACGAACTGCCGGATCTCGTCGCGGTGGTGCTTCAGTTGCCGGTAGCCGCGCTTGAGGGTGCCGCCGCCGGGCTGGGCGTAGAGCGCGGCCCCGGCCAGCGCCCGGTGGCTCAGCGGCAGGTCCGCGTCCGGGCCCACGTAGCGGACGTCGAACCCCCAACGGCTGGACTTGAGCAGCGCCGCCGTCGCCTCGGGGCAGCCGGGCAGGGTGGCCGGACCACGGTAGACCAGCGCCACCGGCGGCTCCGCCCGCTTCGGCAGGGGCGAGCGTACGGTCAGCGAACGGCCGGTGAGTGCCCGCTCGCCGGCGGCGAGCCAGCGACCGAAGGCGCCCGACGCCATCACGGCCTGGCCGGCAGGGGGTTGTCGAGGGTCAGCGCGGTGCAGCGCACGCCACCGCCGCCCTTGGCGAGTTCGGTGGTGTCGAGTTCGACGACCTCCAGGCCGCGGGTGCGCAGCTCGGCGGCCAGCCGCGGTGCTCCCTTGGTCATGGTCACGGTGGTGCCGTCGCTGATCAGGTTGAGCGCGAAGCGGGTCGCCTCCTCGACGGCCACCTCGATCAGCTCCATGCCGAGTCCGCGCAGCCGGCGGCGGCTCTGCTCGTCGAGCGCCTCCGGGCAGTAGGCGAGGGTCCGTCCGGGCTCGACGACCGCCACCGCCAGGTCGAGGTCGTACCAGCGGGGACTCACCGTCCGCAGCGGCACCACCTCGTAGTCCAGCGCCCGGGCGAGGATGCTGTGCATCCGCCGGTCGGTACGCTGCCCATAGCCGGTGAGCAGCAGGTCGCCGCAGGCCAGGGCGTCACCCTGGCCGCTGAACGGGTAGGGCGCCTCCACGATGTCGTAGTCGTGCTCGATCAGCCACTCCTGGAAGTACGGCAGCTCGGCCTTGCGCTCGGGTGGCGGTGCGCCGAGGACGGCCCGGTTGCCCCGGACCACCGCGGCGTTGGCGGTGAACACCATGTCCGGGCACTCCGGGGCCGACGCCACGTACTCGATGCGGCGCCCGGCCGCCCGGTGCGCGACGACGATGTTCAGGTGTTCGACGACCGCCGCCGTGTGGTCGGGCTGCACCTCGGTGTGCATGTACGGGTTGATCTCGTAGTCGACCCGGAAGTAGGCGGCGTCGGACACCAGGAGCACCTTGTTCATGGACTGGTTGTTCCTCTCATGGATGGAGAATGGACGGTTCCGGTCGCGGCCGCGTGGTGGCGGCGGCAGCCGTACGGCGCGGCGTCAGGCCGCCCGTTGTTCGGCGGGTTCGCGGGTGAGCACGCCCTGGGCGGGGATTCCGCGCCATCGGGTGCCCGGCGTGAGGTGCTCGCCCTTCATCAGCAGGGAGAGCGAGTCGAGGCTGACGTCGGCGCCGACGACGGCGTCGTAGAGCACGATCGCCCGGGTGCCGATGGTGGCGCCGGCACAGACGGTGACCACCGACATCTTCATCACCCGGTCCTCGAACAGGTGGGTCTGCAGCGACACCTCGGTGCCCACCGTCGCGTCGTCGCCGATCTGGACCAGGTCGAACTCGGTCAGGTAGGTGGTCCCGATCCAGGTGCGCCGGCCGATCCGGACGCCGAACCAGCGCAGCACCGGCGGCAGGAACGGCGTGCCGACCAGCAGCCCGACGCCGACCGGGACCGCCGCGGCCTCGAAGAGGCCGGTGACGAACTCGGTGCGCCGGACGAAGGGGCTCCACAGCGGTTCCACCCGGGGGCGGTAGGTGCCGATGATGTTGCGTTTGGTCGCCGCGCAGAACAGGATCACCGCGACGCACGACGCCATCGCGACGAACGGCGACACCAGCGCGGGCACCAGCAGGTCCCGGCCGTTGGCCAGCCCGGAGAGCGCCAGGAGATAGAGGTAGAAGCTGGCGCCGAGCACCGACGCGGGCAGGGTGGCGCGGAAGAACTCGACGAACAGCCGATGCGCCACCACCCGCCGCGGCGGGCGGAAGGTCTGCTCCTCGGAGAAGGATCCGCTGCTCTGGCGTACCGGCAGGTGGATCGCCGGTGAGCCCAGCCAGGACGTGCCCTCCGGGACACTGCCGTGGGGCGGCAGGGTGCTGACGCCGAGCAGCGAGCCGTCACCCATGACCGTGCCGGCCGGTACGAACGCGGCGTTCCCGACGAACGCCCGGCTGCCGACCCGGGTGGGCAGGAACGCCACCCGACCGTTGCCGAACGTCGCGGCGCCGAGGCTGGCCATGTCGGCGACGAAGCTCCCCGCACCCAGGGTGAGCAGGTCGGGGTCCAGGTGCGCGGCGGTGGACACCTCGGCGCCCGGACCCACCCGGGCACCGAGCATGCGCAGCCAGGGACCGGTGTAGAGGGTCGCGTAGAGCGAGTTGGTGAACGTCAGGCTGAACTCGAGCAGCTTGTCGACGATCCACTTGCGGACGCCGAGCATCGAGTGCACCCGGTGGTGGAAGCCGACCGGCACCCGCGGCAGCACGAGCCGCTTTCCGGTGGCGACCATCGCGCAGACGGTGAGGACGTAGACGACGCCAGCGGGAATGGTCGCGACGAGCCCGGCGAACAACCCCTGGGTCAGCAGCACCCACCAGACCAGCGCCACGCTGGGCAGGACCATCGCGATCGCACCGAGTTCCAGGCCGATCAGCCCGACCAGGGCGGCGGCGAGGTGGTGCAGCCGCCAGCCCTTGTCCAGCGGGTGGGAGCTGAGCAGGGCTTCGACGGTGGGCGCGAGCCGGCGGGTCGGGGCCGGCGGCGAACCCGCCCAGCGCGCTCCGGGTGGCACCGTCTCGCCGTGGACGAGGACGGTCTGCTCGCCGACGCCGGCGTGCGCCCCGACCGAGGCGCCCGGCTCCAACACCGCGTTCGCGCCGACGAAGGCGTGCGCTCCGATGGTGATCGGCCCGACGACCACCCAGCCGTCCTCCGCGCGCCAGGGGCGCAGCGAGACGCCGTACCCGATGGAGGTGTTCCGCCCGACGGAGAGCAGGGTCGGCAGGCTGATCGCGCTGGTCGCGATCATGGTTCGCCGGCCGATCCGCGCGCCGAGCAGCCGCAGGTACGTCGCCATCAGCGGGGATCCGCTGAGCACGGCGAGTGGTCCGATCGCCAGGAGCGTGTTCAACGCCCAGAGCCGCACGTAGGTGAGCCCCCACAGGCGGTACCGACCGGGCCGGACACCGGCGGCCAACGGCCGGGCCAGCAGCACCGGCAGCACCCACCGCACGCCGAGGTAGCTGAGCAGGATCGCGACCATCAGTTCGGCGAGGACGCGCACGGAGACGAAACCGTCGTTGCGCGTGTAGACGTAGGAGACGGGCAGCGTGACGGCCAGCAACAGCAGGTAGATCACCGAGCCCTGGCCGAATCCGGCCAGCGCGATCCGGCGGCTGCTGTGCCGCAGCGGAGCGGGGCGGGCCGGCGCGGTCGACCCGCCGACCCGCTCGGCGGCGCCGAGCCGGGCGGCCATGCCGCGTACGGTCGGGTGGGCGTACAGGTCCCGGACCGCGGGGTTGACGCCCACCTTGCGGGCGCGCAGCAGGGACACCACCCGCGCGGCGAGCAGCGAGTGTCCGCCGAGGTCGGTGAAGAAGTCGGCCTCGACCGAGAGCGCCTCGGGTTCGACGCCGAACGCCTCCGCCCACGCGGCGCGGATCTGCTCCTCCAACTCGCTCGCGGCGGCCACGAGCGGGCCGGCCGCACGGGTGAGCCGGCGGATCGGCGTGGGCAGCCGTTTCCGGTCCACCTTCCCGCTGGGCATGGTCGGCAACGCGGTGACGACGTCCAGGAAGGACGGCACCATGTAGGCCGGCAGCCGCGTCTGCAGGGTCTCGCAGAGCCGGGCGGTGAGCTGGTCCCACCCGTGCTCGGCAGCACCGTGGGGGACGAGGTAGGCGGCCAGCTCACGGGGGGCGTCCGGGCCGTCGGCGACCGGAACGAGCGCCACCACGGCCTCGGCCACCTCGTCGTCCTCCAGCAGCACGCTCTCGATCTCGCCGAGGTCCACCCGGTGGCCACGGATCTTGACCTCGGAGTCGGCCCGGCCGAGATACTCGATCTCGCCGTCGGCGGTGAGCCGCCCCAGGTCACCGGTGCGGTACAGCCGGCTGCCGGGCGGCGCCAACGGGTGCTCGATGAACCGGTCGGCGGTGAGTTCGGGGCGTCCGACGTAGCCGCGCGCCACCCCGGGCCCGCCGATGCAGATCTCGCCGACCTCGCCGTCGGGGACCGGTTGGCGCTGCTCGTCCAGCAGCACCACCGAGTAGGTCGGCATCGGCCGTCCGATGGTGACCGGCCGTCCGGGGAGAAGTTCGCCCCAGGTCGCGGTGACGGTCGCCTCGGTGGGCCCGTAGGTGTTCAGGATCCGCCGGCCGGGCCGGCTCCACCGTTCGACCAGCTGGCCGGGGCACGCCTCACCGCCGACGAGCAGGTTCCGGATCCGGGGCAGGTCGCGCGGGATCGTGGCCAGCAGCGTGGGTACGCAGTAGAAGACGGTGATGCGGGCCTCGTCGAGGAAGTCGGCCAGCTCGGCGCCGAGGCGGCGGGAGTCGGTCGGGCCGGCCACCAGCGTCGCGCCGACCGCCCAGGTCGGCCAGATCTCCTCGATCGCGAAGTCGAACGCGATCGTCATGCCCTGGTAGACGCGGTCGGTCGGGCGCACGTCGTACACGCCGGGCACCACGTCGAGGAAGTTGCAGATGCTCGACTGGGCGACCTCGACCCCCTTGGGCCGACCGCTGGACCCGGAGGTGTAGATCACGTAGGCGCTCGGGTCCGGGTCGGCGTCGAGCGCCGGCCGGTCGGTGCGGGCCGCGGCGAGGTCGGCGGTGCTGTCGTCGATGACGAGCGCGCGCTGGTCGCCCACCCGGTCGGCGAGGGCCGAGGAGGTCAGCACCAGGTCGACGGCCGAGTCCTCGGCGATGTACGCGACCCGGTCGGCCGGGGACTCGGGGTCGATCGGCACGAACGCGGCCCCGGCCTTCCCCACCCCCAGCAGCGCCACGTACGTCTCGACCGAACGCTGCAGCAGGATGGCCACCCGGGCGCCGCCCCCGACGCCGAGGGCGCGCAGGTGGTGGGCCAGCCGGTTGGCGCGTTCGTCCAGCTCACGGTAGGTCAGTCGGGTGTCGCCGCACTCGAGCGCGACGGCCGACGGATCCCGGTCGCAGGCGGACTCGAACACGTGGTGCAGCCGCCGGGCTCCCGCGACACCGCCCGCCCCGGGCGGCCCACCCACCGGTACGGCGACCGGCGGGCCGGCGACCACCGGCTCCGCCTCCGGACCACGCGCCGGTCGACCGGATGGTGTGGACGCACTGATGTACCGGACCTGCTCCACGGAACCGCAAACCTCCTGCGCGACCACGCTCGAACCCCGTTTGCCATGCGGTGACCACCCCGTGCGGGCCCGGTCGGCCGCCCGAGGCGGGCGCCGACGGCTCCAGCGGAAGGAGAGTCACAGCGCGTCGACAATTGCTCGCAAATAGGGCCAACGTCGACGAAGCCTCACGAAGCTAGCAAAGCTCGCGGACCGGCATGGCGCGAAACGCCGAGATCCCACCTGAACTGCTGATTGAGGCGGCAGTCAGAAGACTGATTCCCCAGCCAGACGACTGACGACGCAGTCAGGCGGCAACCTGCGGGCCGCTCGGTCGTTGTACGGGTGGCGGCTCCGGCCGGCGCGGAGCTACCCTTGATCTTGGCAATCCTCCACTGTGGCATCATGATCGCTCACGTGCGCGATCTTGGCGCCGGAGCTCTTGGAGGAACGTGTGCGCGGACTAGCGCGACGACTGGCCATCTCGATTCTCTCCGCGACCGTCGCGGCGGTGACGCTCGCGTCGCCGGCGCAGGCGGCGGCGAACCCGTTCACCGCGGCGCAGGCCTGCAACAACGACTTTGGTGGCTCGTGGGCGTACGCCAGTGACGGCCACCGGTCGATCTACGCCTCGGACGGCACCAAGGTGGGCGACGTCTACCTGATGTACAACAGCGCCAGCGGATACAACTGCGTCGCCACCCTCAAGCGGGTGGCCGTCGGCTCGACGACCGGCGTGTCGGCCGGGATCCGGGTGGAGGGCGGCTCCTGGGTGCGCGACCCGGGCAACTACAAGTACTACGCCGCGATCCAGCGCTCCGCCCGGGACAAGTGCGTGATGTACGAGGGTGAGGTGCTCTACTTCACCAGCTGGCAGAGCGCCGGCCGGTACAGCTGGGGCAACTGCGGCTGAGCCACCCTCCGCCCGGGTCCACCGCGAGGGCCGAGGACCTGTGCGGACGCCCCCCGGCCGGCCGAGGGAGGGTCAGGTAGCCTCCGTCGACCGGTCGGGAGGGCAGTCGCCCGGGCCGATCGTCCCGCAACCCGGCGGGCGAGGACAGGAGCAGCATGAGCCAGCTGAGCCGCCGGGCGCGCGACCTGGGGATTGTCGTCGGATCGCTGCCCACCGGGCCGCACAACGCGATCACCGACGTCGCCGGAATCCTGGTCGGGCACACCACCATCGACGACGGAGCCGACCTGCACACCGGGGTCACCGCCGTCGTACCGAGCCAGCTCGGCCCGGGGCGGTGGACCCTGCCGGCCGCGGTCTACGTCGGCAACGGCCACGGCAAGCTCGTCGGCTCCACCCAGGTGGACGAACTCGGCGTGCTGGAGTCGCCGATCGTCCTGACCGGCACGCTGTCCGTGTTCCGCGCCGCGGACGCCCTGCTCGGCTACCTGATGGACCAACGGCCGGACGGCCTGTCGTTCAACCCGCTGGTCGGCGAGACCAACGACGGGCACCTGTCGGACATCCGCCGCCGCCCGGTCGGCGCGGAACACGTGCTGGCCGCCATCACCGCGGCGTCCGCCGGGCCGCCGGCCGAGGGCTGCGTCGGGGCCGGCACCGGCACCACCGCGCTGGGCTTCAAGGCCGGCATCGGCACCTCGTCCAGGACGGTACGGGTGGGCGACCGCCCGGCTACCGTCGGCGCCCTCGTCCAGGCCAACTTCGGTGGAGTGCTGACCGTGCTCGGCGTCCCGCTGCCGGTCGAGGAACTGGTCGAGGATCCCGACCGGACCGAACCACCCGGCAACTCGTGCATGATCGTGGTGGCCACCGACGTGCCCCTGGACGCCCGGCAGCTCGGCCGGGTCGCCCGGCGGGCGGTCTTCGCGATGGGCCGGGTCGGCGCGTCGTACAGCAACGGCAGCGGCGACTACGCGATCGCGTTCAGCACGGCCCGGCCCGAGCAGCCGCCGATCCCCGACGGGGAAATCAATCCGGTCTTCGCCGCCGTCCTGGAGTCGGTCGAGGAGGCGCTGCTCAACTCGCTCCTCACCGCCGTCACCACCACCGGGGTCGGCGGTCGTACCAGCCACGCCGTACCCCACCAGGCGGTGATCGGCCGGCTGTCGGCCGCCGGCCGGCTGGCCGCTCCCGCCTGATCCGGGGACTTGTCGGGCACAGGACCGGGAGCGACCTCACGGCTGCAGGTCGGTTCTCGCGGCGCCGCTGGCCGGGTCGTACGGGTAGGAGAGGTGCTGGTGGACCATGAGCCAGGCGCCGTCGCGGCGGGCGAAGACCCGGGTTCCGCGTGACCAACTGTCGACGGCCGGCCCGCCGGCCGGCCGCACCTGGACGTGGTTGAGGCCCCAGGCGACGGCGAGGTCACCGTCGACCAGGATCGTCAGGTCGGGCACCGCCCAGCTGACCGCACCGTCGCCGGCGGCGTCGAGGCCGGCCGCGCAGACCTCGCGTACCGCCTGGACGCCGGCGTACCGCAGGGGCTGCTCGTGCTCGTAGGAGACGACGTCGTCGGCGATGGCGGCCATCAGGGCGTCCAGGTCCTTCGCGGCGGTGCCGGCGAACCACCGCTCATGGAGCTGGCGCACCTCCTGCTCGGCAGCGGCAGCGGCAGCGTCACCGGTGCCGGCCGGGTCGGCGGTCGAGTCGACGCTCGGGAAGGAGTGGTGTTCGTGGGTGACGACCCATCGGCCCGCCCGCTTGCGCAGCCCGAGCGTGAGCCGCAGCCGGTTGTCCGGGGCGGCGGCGAGGTCGGCCGGGGTGCCGCAGCGCAGCAGGGCGTACGCGAAGGCGACCTCGTCGCCGGCGGTGATCTCCAGCTCCTCGATCTCGAAGGATGCGCCCTGGGCCTGCCACCGGAAGAACGGCGGCCAGGTCTGCCGGTAGGCGTCGAGGCCGCGCACGCCGTCGTACGGCGGCGGCACGTCGAACATCACGATGTCCTCGTCGTGGTCGGCGAGGACCGTGCCGAGGGCGCCGCGGTGGACCGCCCCGGCCCACCGCTCGATCAGGGTGCGGATCTGTTCCTCGTTCGTCGGCATCGTCGGCATCGTCGGCTCGGCCTTCCGGTTGGTGGGTCCGTCAGGACTACAACCCCGGCCGGGGCGGAAATTCATCGCGCCCCGACGATCTCCTCGCCGGGCAGCTCGGCGGGCAGGCCGTACGCGGGTAGGTGGGCGTCCAGGAACGAGACCACCTCGGCCACCCGCCCGCCCCGCAGGACGAGCAGATCCAGCCCGCCCGGGAGGTACGCGGACCGGTCGTCGTCCCACCGATAGGTACCGAACGCGAGCTGCCCGTTCGCCCGGGCGGGCAGGAAGCGCCAGCGGTGCCGGCCGGCCGCGTCGAGCAGGAAGCCGCGGATCCCGTCGTATCCCTGGTACCAGGCCCGCAGCGGCGGCATCGAGTAACGCGCGTCCTCGGTCAGCATGGCCACGATGGCGTCGACGTCGCTGGCCTCCCACGCGGCCACGTACCGCTGGACCAGCTCGCGCAGCGCCGCGTCGCCCAGCGCGTCGAGGGTCCGCTGCTGGCTGGTCTCCGGCAGCAGCTCGGCCAGCACCCCGCGGGCGCGCTGCAGCGCGCTGTTGACCGCGGCGACAGTGGTCTCCAGCAGCTCGGCGGCCTCGCTGGCCGGGTAGCCGAGGACGTCGCGCAGCAGCAGAGCGGCGCGCTGCCGGGCCGTCAGGTGCTGCAGCGCGGCGACGAACGCCAGCTCCACGCTCTCCCGCGCCACCACCCGGGCCTCCGGGGTCAGCCGGTCGGTCCAGCCCAGCAGCCGGTCCGGGTACGGTTCGAGCCACGCCGCCTCCGCCAGGGGCGTGCCCTCCGAGCTCAGGTCGGTGGGCAGTTCGCGCCGCCTCCGGCGCTCGATCAGGGTGAGCGACCGGTTCGTCGCGATCTTGTACAGCCAGGGCCGGATCGACCCGTGGTCGGCCAGCCGGTCGAGGCCGCGCCAGGCCCGGTCCAGGGTGTCCTGCACGGCGTCCTCGGCGTCGTGCACCGACCCCAGCATCCGGTAGCAGTGCGCCCGCAGCTCGTCGCGCAGCGGCCCGACCAGTCGGCCGAAGGCGGCGCCGTCACCGGCCCGGGCCGCGGCCAGCAGGTCGGCCACCGGGGACCCGTCCGCCGGACCGGTCCGGCACCCGCCATCCTCGACCTGACCCACCACCGCACGCTAGCGCGACCACACCGGTCACGGCACGGGGGAGCACCCCGGCAACTCTGATCCGGAACGCTTCCAAAACTTCCGGTTCCTCGCCCCTCATCCCGGCCATGCCGATTGGCGCCGTCATCCGCAGCCGCGCAAGCTGCAACCGGCGGTGACTGATCTACCTGGGTAAATGCCGCCGGGCGGCTCGATCAGCCTCCGGGCAGGGTCCGAAACATTTCCGAGAAATGTTGACACCTTTACGGGGCCGAGTCGATACTTTCGCCATCGACAGACCTCGACATCTGTCGATCCGGGTCACCCACCGCGACCCGGCCCACCGGTCACCGACCGCACGGCGACCGGTCAACCCCACCACGTCGTACGACGCCGACACGCGGTGGCCGCCACCCCGACCGCCGGCCGCCGCGCCCGGGGTCGTACCAGGCTGCCTGGCCTCCCCGCCAGCCATCACGAGGAGGAAGCACGCTCATGAACGACGTCCCCGTCCGACCGCCGCAACTCCGCCGAGGCCGCCTCAGACTGCTCGTCGGCGGCGCCTGCGCCCTGGCGCTCGTCGTGGCCACCACGATGCTGCCCGGTGTCGCCAGCGCGGCTGTGACCTCGAACCAGACCGGCAGCCACAACGGCTACTTCTACTCGTTCTGGACCGACAGCGCCGGAACGGTGTCCATGGAGCTGGGCTCCGGTGGCAACTACAGCACCTCCTGGCGCAACACCGGGAACTTCGTCGCAGGCAAGGGCTGGAGCACCGGTGGCCGCCGCAGCGTGAGCTACTCGGGCAGCTTCAACCCGTCCGGCAACGCCTACCTGACGCTCTACGGGTGGACCCGGAACCCGTTGGTGGAGTACTACATCGTGGACAACTGGGGCACCTACCGGCCCACCGGCACGTACAAGGGCACCGTGACCAGCGACGGCGGCACGTACGACATCTACCAGACGACGCGGTACAACGCCCCGTCCATCGAGGGCACCAGGACCTTCAACCAGTACTGGAGCGTGCGGCAGTCGAAGCGCACCGGCGGCACCATCACCTCCGGCAACCACTTCGACGCCTGGGCCAGCAAGGGCATGAGCCTGGGCAGCCACGACTACATGATCATGGCCACCGAGGGATACCAGAGCAGCGGCAACTCCAACATCACCGTGGGCGGCTCCGGCGGCGGTGGCGGTGGTGGCGGCGGCGGTGGTGGCTGCACCGCGACTCTGTCCGCCGGCCAGCAGTGGAGCGACCGCTACAACCTCAACGTCTCGGTCTCCGGCTCCAGCACCTGGACCGTGACGATGAACGTTCCGTCCCCCGCCAGGATCATCGCCACCTGGAACATCAACGCCAGCTACCCGACCGCCCAGCAACTGGTCGCCACGCCCAACGGCAGTGGCAACAACTGGGGCGTGACCATCCAGCACAACGGCAACTACACCTGGCCGACGGTTTCCTGCAGCACGGGCTGACCCCGACGTCGCACCACCGCCCGGTGGCGCGCCGGACCGCGATCCGGCGCGTCACCGGCGTCTTGCGGCCGCGATCCACGGTGAGCGCCATCAGGTGCCCGACGTGAGCATGGCGACCTCCATGATCAGCACTCCGGCCGCGGCGACGGCGGCGAGGCAGTGGACGAGCGCGTCGGTCGGCGTCTCCTCCTTCTCGAACACCTTGCCCAGTGCCAGCAGGATCGTCGTGACGGCGGCGAACGGGCCAGCACAAGAGATGATGATGAGAACGGTCTCGTACAGGTTCTCGGCCGTGTGGTCGAGGCCCAGCGCCGCGACCCGGTGTCCTATGCTGCGCGTCACGGATCCCCGGGCCCTGGAGAGGACGGCAGATGAGGCGTCAGCCGTCCCTGGTTGTCGCCGCCGCGCTGACCGCCGTCCTGGTGTCGGCGTGCACCACGCCGCCGGCGGGCACCGACGGCGAACTGGTCGACGACTGGCGTGAGCTGCCGGCCGCGCAACAGTTCACGCCCCGGACCGGCGACTGTCACGCGATCGCCGATCCGACCGTGGAGAACTACCAGCCGGTGGACTGCCGGCAACCCCACGTCCTGGAGACGATCCACGTCGGGACGTTCACCGGTGAGCTCGCCGAGCGTCCCACCCCGCCCCGGTTCCATTCGGCCGTCATGCATCCCGCGTTCGCCGAGTGCGACGCCAAGGCGCGGGCGTTCGTCGGCGGGGACTGGCGCGACGGGCGGCTGGGGGTGCAGGCGGTGCCGCCGTCGGTGCCGGGGTGGCAGGGCGGGGCACGCTGGTTCCGGTGCGACCTGTTCGTGCTCAGCGGCGACCGCAACGCCAACGGCTCGCCCGACTCGATCATGCAACAGGTCGGCAGCCTGCGCGACGCCCTGACGGGGACCTCGCCGCTAGAGCACACCTGCTTCGACCTCTACGACCACGGCGGGCTGAAGGCGACCCGCTGCGCCGACCCGCACCGCTACGAGTACGTCGGCATCTGGACGACCCCGGTGCAGCGGCGCGCCGACGTGGACCGCGACCCGGAGGCCGTGCACGCCCGGTGCCGGACGCTGGTCTACCGGTACGCGAAGGTGCCCGCCGGCCGCGAGGTCCGCACCGGGACGACCTACCGACTGCCGTCGGAGCAGGGCTGGGCGCGTGGCGACCGTGGGGTGCGCTGCTACTTCTGGACCGGCGGTCCCACGATCAACCATTCGGTACGGGGCAGCGGCGCCTCGGCCATCAAGATCCCCTGAGGCGCGACCGGTCCCGATCGGTGACCCGGCTGGCCGCACAGTCAGAACAGCGTCAACGGGCCGATCGGGGCCGGTTCGGGCAGCGGCGCCAGGTCGGGCAGGCGGGCCCGCACCTGGTCGTGGAAGCCGCGAGCCAGCTCCGGCGCGGCGGCGTTGTCCGGGGTATGCACGAACACGGTCGGCGAACGGCCCTCGCGCAGCCAGCCGGTCACCACGTCCAGCCACGGCTGCCAGCCCTCGACCGTCCGGGCGGGGTCGTCCCGGCCCAGGTAGCGGACGATCGGCCGGTCGGTCAACGCGCGGGTGCGCAGCGCCGTGCGCGGCTTCCTGGTCCACGCCTCCCGTTCCGCGTCACTGGTCGGCGGGGTGCGGAAGAAGGCGGTGGTGTCGAAGGGGATCCACTCCGCGCCAACCGTGTCGAGGGCGGCCTCGAGGGTGCCTGCCGCCCCGGCGTCGTCGAAGAACGCGGGATGGCGGACCTCCACGGCGTACCGGTGGGTGGCGGGCAGCTCGCGCAGGAATCGGGCCAGCGCGGGTACATCGCCGGGGCCGAACGAGCCCGGCAGCTGGATCCAGAGCGCGTGCGCCCGGGGGCCGAGCGGTTCGATCGCGTGCAGGAACGCCCGGAGCTCCGCGTCGGCGCCGGTCAGCCGGCGTTCGTGCGTCACGGCCTTCGGCAGCTTGAGCACGAACCGGAAGTCGGGGTCGGTCTGTCCCGCCCACGACGCCACCGTCTCCCGGGCCGGGGTCGCGTAGAAAGTGGTGTTCCCCTCGACCGCCGTGCACCACCCGGCGTAGGCGCGCAGCCGCTCGTGGGCCGGCAGCGGGTGCGGCAGGAACCGCCCCGGCCAGGACCTGTGCGTCCACATCGCGCACCCCACGTGCAGCCGCATCCGACCTCCCTCTCGACGCGTCCGGCGCGGGGGCGGACCCGCGCCGACCGCACGGTATCCGGCCGGCCGGCGGACCGGCCCGCCGGCTCCGGCACGGCCTGGGCCAGGCCGACCGTCCAGCCGCGGCCGAGGAAGGTGACCCGCTCGTGCCCACCGGCCCGGCCGGGACGCCACCGACGCGGCCGCGTCCCCGGTCCGGCGGCGGCGACGGATCGCCGGCGGATCGGTCTTGTGGCGGCGTCGATGGGCGCGGATACTCTGAGGCCACCACGTGCCGTACCCACGGGGGAGGTGGTGGGCGTGGCAGCCGCCGAGGCCTCTGTCACACACCGCGCGATGGACGGCCGGCGATTCCTGCTCACCGGCCCGCTCGACCTCAGCGCGCCGTTCACCTCGGTGGTCGAGGTGACCGTCGCCGGCCGGCTGCACGAGCTCACCGCCGGTCCGCTCGGCCTCGCCGACGACCTGGCCGCCGAGCTCGGCGTCACCGACTTCGATGAGGAGCTCGCCTATCAGGGCGGCACCCTGCTGACCGCGCGGGTGCGGTCGCACGATCCGCAGATCCGGCTCGACGAGGAGCGGCTGGTGGCGGCCTGGCGCGGGCGGCGGTACTGCTTCCTCACCCAGCTGTACGGCGGTTCCACCGCCAGTCTGCTCGCGGTGCTGCGTACCCTGCGGATCACCGAGTACGACGACGGTCTGGCGGTGCGCCCCCAGGCCAGGGCGGGCAGCCGGTACGCGGCGCCGGCAACCGTGCTCAAGCAGGTACCCGGGCTCGGCCTGCTGGACATGACGCCACTCACCGCGGAGCGGGCGCGGCAGCTGCCGTCGTGGCGGGGGCTGTCCACCCGCGCCGGCGAACTCTTCCGGGACACCCTGTCGGACGGCCGGCCCTACTTCGTGCTCGCCGCCACGGACACCTGGGTGACCGTGCTGCCCCTCGCCGACACCGTGGTCGACCGGGTACCCGACCTGGTCAGCCGGTTACGCGTGCAGTTGGGCGGGTGAGGCGCCGTGTCAGCCCTGGTCGCCGGCGTCGGGGCGTACACCGTGCTGCTCACCCTGCTGCTCGCGGCCGGTGAGCACCTCTCGAAGCCGGCGGCGCTGTCGGCGGCGCTGGCCGCCCAGCGGGTGGTCCCCGCCCCGTCCGTCGTCGCGGCGGCGGTGATCGCGGCCGAGGGCCTGCTCGGCGTGGCCGGGGTCGCCGCCCTGCTCCGCGACGACGGCGGCCCGTTGCTCGGCCTGGTGCTGGCCGGCGGCGCCGCGCTGTTCACCACGTACGCGGGCTACGGCTGGTACGTACGGTCGACCGGGCGGACCGTCCCCTGCGGCTGCTCCCGGGTGGAGCAGCCGATGACCGGCTGGGTGGTGGCGCGCGCGGCCGTCCTCGCCGGCCTGGCCCTGACCGGGTCGCTGCTGTCCGGGGCGGTCGTGCCGCTGGGGCGCCCCGACACCGTGCTGCTGATCGTGCTGCTCGCCGCTGCCACGTTCACCGCGCTGCTGGCCCACCTGCCCGCCGCCATGCACGACCCGACCCCGGATCAGCCGCCCGCTCGGGTGGGACGAGGAGGCGTACCCGGATGAGTTTCCAGACCAGCGCGCTGATCCTGAGCTGGATCGCGATCCTGCTGCTGGCCCTCGTGGTGTCCGGCCTGGTCCGGCAGGTGCACGCGCTGACCAGCGGCACCGCCGGCCGTCCCGGGTCGGTCGGCCTGCGCCCCGGCGCACCGGCGCCCGGGTTCCGCGACCTGGCGCCGCCCTCGCCGGCCACCCTGGTCCTGCTCTTCCTGGACAGCGGCTGCGCCACCTGCGAACAACTGCTCGACGAGGTCGCCGAACGGGCACCGCGCGGCGACGTCGCGCTCCGGGTGCTCTACCGGAACGCCGCCCCGGCCGGCGCGGCCGACGTGCCGGTCACCGTCCTCGGCGAGCAGGCGGAACTGTTCGACCGGTACGACGCGATCGCCACCCCGTTCGCGGTCGTGGTCGACGCGACCGGACGTGTCCGGCGATCCGAACCGGTCGGCTCCCGGTCGGCCCTGCGGCACCTGCTCGATGGGGTCGACCAGGTGGACCAGCCGTCCGGCGGCGCCCCCGGGCCGGCCGTCCACCAGATCCAGCCGGGAGGTGCGCGGTGATCACTCTCGATGCCGTGCCCGCGCTGCGCGGCACGGACCCGGGCACCGGCGCCGCGCCCCGGCGACGGCCGGCGGCGAGCCGGCCCAGGGGGCGCCTCGGCACGTCCTGGGCGCTGTCCCGCCGTACGCTGCTGCAGGCCGGCACGGCGGTGGGGATGGCCGCGCTCAGCGTCTTCCCGGCCGCCCGCCGCGCCTACGCCGACGGCTACGACATCTACGGCAGTTGCCCGTCGTACGCCGCCGACCAGAACTGTTCCCCCGGCTGCGGGCCGAGCCCGATCTTCGCCGCGGCGTGCAACACCAGCGGGACGTACGCGGGTTTCCACCGCAACGACGGCACGACCTGGAAGCTGCGGCCGAACCAGTGCTACGCCGGCACGTACGACGGTTGGCTGTGGCGCTACCAGGGCGCCTGCGGAGCCTGCGCCTGCTCCGTGGAGCGCCGCTGCCACGACGGGTACCGCAAGACCAGTTCGGGCTGGGTCAGGTCGATCTGCCGGTGGAACACCGACTGCGGGTGCCTCACCACGGTCGCCTGGCCCAGCACCCGCCGCGGCCAGTCCGGCCCGAACGTCTACGCGGTGCAACACCTGCTCAAGGCGCGGGGCTACGCCACAACCGTGGACGGGGTGTTCGGCAGCGGCACCGAGAGCAGGGTCAAGCAGTTCCAGACGGCCAACGGCCTCACGGCGAGCGGCGTGGTCGACGCCCGGACCTGGCCGTTGCTGGTGTTCACCGTGTCCAGCCGGGGGATCACGGTACGCAAGACGGTCGGCACCGGCGGCCGGCCCGGCTCCGTGATCGTCGTGCACTACCCGTACAGCGGCGACGTGGTCCGCGCCGTGCAGCGGCAACTGAACAAACACGCGCACGGGCTGACCGTCGACGGGGTCTTCGGGTCGGCGACCGACGCCGCGGTGCGCGACTTCCAGCGGCAGAACGGGCTCACCGTCGACGGCATCGTCGGTGAGAGCACCTGGCGTACGTTGACCGGCGGGGCCGGGTGACCGGTCCGCCGCCCGTACGCCCGGTGTCCACGCTGCGGCGCTGGGCCACCGACCCCCTGGTGCCGGTGCCGCTGCTGGCCGCCGGCGCGACCGTCGCCGCCGCGTACGGGCACGTGCTCACCTGGGCGGTGCTCGGCGGGCTGGCCGGCTACACGCTCTCCGGCTCGGTCTGAACCCGCAACAGCGCGTACGCGCTGGGCTCGCCCGGGCGGCGGGATCGGAATCCACAGGGCGTGCTGCTCGCCCTGTTCGTGCTGGGGCTGCTCGGCGGCGGCCTGCTCAGCGGGGTGGTCCTCGGGCTGCTCTCCGGGCTGTCGAGCCCGCTGCCGCCGCCCTGGCGGTACGCGGCCATCGTGGCGGTGGCCCTGCTGGGCCTGCTCCGGGAGACCCGGGTGGTCACCATCCCGTTGCCGCAGAACGCCCGCCAGGTGCCGCAGGACGTGCTGCGCCGCAACCCGCGGCGGGGTGCGCTGCGGTTCGGCTTCGAACTCGGCACCGGGGTGCGGACCTACCTCTCGGCCACCGCCCCGTACGTGCTCGCGGCCGCGGTCCTGCTCGGCGGCCAGCGGCTGCTGGTCGCCGTGCTCGCCGGGGTGGGTTTCGGCGCCGGGCGCGCCGCCACGCCGCTGCTGCGCCGCGCCTCCGGAGCCGTCGAGGGCTGGGACGCCGACCTGACGGCCCGACTCCGCCTGGTCACCGTCACCGGCTGCGCCGCGTTCGTGGTCGCCTCCGGCCTGCTCCTCCTGCACCAGATGTAGCCGCGGGCGCCATTCGTAGCTTCCCGGGCCGGATCGACCCGGGGCGCCTGCGGTGCGGACCCGGGGGGTGTCACCGGCCCGGCCCGGGTCGGCGCCGCGCCGCCGGGCCCGCCGAGAGTTCCCGCGCCGACCCGTCGACAGGTCGGTGAACCTGCCGGCGGGTCGGCGCGGGTGGGTGCGCTCGCGGTCAGACCCGGGTGATCCGGACCGCGTCGGCGATGACGTAGCCGGTGCCGCTGGTCCACCGGCTCACGCCCACCTTGTCGCCGTCGCCCGCGGCCAACGTGAACACGCCGAGCGACACCCATTGGCCGCCGCCCTGCCGCTGGTTCACCCGGACCGTCTGGTTACCGGTGGTGGTGGACACGATGTACGGGGTGGAGTCGTTGTAGCCGGCGTCGGCCGGATACCAGACCGAGACCTGGTAGCTGCCGGTCTCCGGCAGGTTCGCCCGGTACCAGGCGACGTCGCTGGCCGCGGTCGGCGTGGCGAACCGGTAGTCGGTGCCGAACCGCTGGCCGGAGTACGTCGACGTGCCCCAGTTCGCGCTCGCGGTGAACCGGCCCGCGGTGGTGTTGTCGATCGTGACGGTGAAGTCCTGCGGTGGCTCGGTGGTGCCGGTCGACACGTCGAGGTAGTCCCGGTCGATGTAGATCCGGACGCCGCCCCAGGTCTCGTAGCTGTCCCCGGTGTACTGGTGGATGCGCTGGTGGTTGGCGTAGTACCCGTCCGGGCAGTAGTCGCCGGCGTCGGTGTCCGCCACGCCGTTCCACCAGCCGAAGAAGAGGTGGTCGACCCGGGTGTAGCGGGTGTCGTGGTAGGCGCCGCAGAGGTCGCGGACGCCGGAGGAGCCGCTGGAGTACATGCCCGAGAGGTAACCGAGCGTGTGGAGCCGCTCGGTCCAGCCGGAGAGGTACGACAGCACGGCGGCCTTGCACGACTCGCTCGACGGGTAGTGCTCGATGTCGTTGTAGATCACGCTGCCGGCGGGGATGCCCAACGCCTGGGCCGCGTTCACCGCGCTCGTCGCCCGGCTCGCCCCCTCGGACCGGGCCGTGGCCGGGTCGTACGACATCTTCGGCGTACGGGTGCCGCACGGCGCCTGCTTGTCGAGTTCGATGGGGATGAGGTGCCAGCCGGCGTTGGTCTGGTTGGTCACCCAGGTGGCGGTCAGGTTGGGCTGGGCGCAGGAGCGGCTGGAACCGCTGATGTAGATGCCGACGGCGCGGTAGGGCGAGGCGTTGCGCCAGGTGTTCATCGTCGACTGCGCCGGGGCGGTGCAGGTGTCGAAGCCCTTGCCGAGGTAGCTGCCCGGCTGCGGGCCGGCTGCCGCCAACGGCGTCACCGTGGCGGGCCGCGCGGTGGCGCGGACGGCGTCCAGCGACACTGGCGCGGCGCCCGGGCCGAGGCGGGCGGCGGCCAGGATCCGCCGGACCGCCGGCTCGGTCTCGGGCGTGTGGAAGGCGGTGACGAGTACGCCGGCGTCGGGCACCGCGATCCGGACGGATCCGTCCCGGGACACCAGGGGAGCCACGGTCGCCCTGCCGGCGGGCGCGACGGCGGTCTCGGCGGTGAGGTGTTCGGCGGTGACGGTGTCGATCGGCTCGACGAGCAGCCCCGCCGTACGCCCGGCGGGTCCGTCGGGGCACCAGGGCTCGGCGCCCGGATGGCCGAGGTAGACCGTGGGCCGGTCGAACCGGACGCACGCGTGGGGATCGGTGGACAGGTCGACGACCTGCCAGTCGGCGGGCACCGGAACCCGGTAGCCCCGGTAGTCGACGGCCCGGTCGGTGGGGGTCGCCCAGGTCGGTGTGGCCGCCACCGCCAGGCCGACGACGGCGGCGGTGAGGCTGGCCATGATCCTGCTATTTCTCATCGGAGCCTCTCTGCGGGAAAATCCTTCGCGCGCATTGGCTGTTCTGGCAGATTCCTACCATCCCCGGAGGGCCAGCGCTAGAGATAGGCTTCGATGGGATCAGCCGACGGGGGCCGCTACGTCACGGGCCTGCGGCTCGGCCGCCCCGCCGGATGGAGATCCGGAGCGTGTTGCACACGTCGTAGACGCCGGGCACGTCCCAGGCCAGCTCGCCGGCGACCTGACGGACGTCGGGATCGGCCACGGTCCCGCTGAGTATCACCACCCGGTTCTGCACGGTCACCACGATCTGCTGCCGGCGGGTGGTCCAGTCGATACTCAGCCGCTGCGCCACCAGGGCGGCGAGCCGCAGGTCCTCGGTCTGCTCCGCCGGTTCACTGGCGTGGAACGAAGGGTCGTCGGGAATCGGCCAGGGCAGCACCATCGATCCTCCGGTGGCGTCGGCGGGTGGACTGGTCGGTGGCGGCTGACCGGGTCCGGCGCCCCGACCGGACCGGCCGGGGCACGGGCTGGCTCGGACCGCCTCGTGCTCGCCCACCACCGTCGGCCAGGATCGTGGAGGCGATCACGCGGTTGCACGACAGTTGTGTGACAAACCCCGGGCGCGAGTCCCAGTCGCCCGGCCCGGCGGCACGTCACGGATGGTCCCCGGCGGCGTTGCGGGCGGGGTGGCGATCTGATCGAATGATCGCGGTGGCGGTTCGCCGGATCCGACCCCGACGGGTGTTCCGACGCGCCGGGTGCCGTGCGTACGGGCGGGCCGGGACCGTCCGGGGCGTGATGGGCGGGTGACGATGCGGGTCGCGCTGATGGTGACGTGCCTGGCTGACACGCTGTTCCCCGCCGCGGCCACGGCGACCGTGCGGCTGCTGGAACGGCTCGGCCACGAGGTGGTCTTCCCGCCCGAGCAGACCTGCTGCGGGCAGATGCACATCAACACCGGCTACCTGGCCGACGCGCTGCCGCTGGTGCGGCGCCACGTGCGCACCTTCGACCCGTACGACGTGGTGGTGGCGCCGTCGGGCTCCTGCGTGGGATCGGTGCGGCACCAGCACACCATGGTGGCCCGGCGAGCGGGCGACGAGCGGCTGGCCGGCCGGGCGGAGTCGGTGGCGCGGCGTACCCACGAGCTGTCCGAGTTCCTGGTCGACGTGCTCGGCGTGACCGACTTGGGCGCGTACTACCCGCACCGGGTGACGTACCACCCGACGTGTCACTCGCTGCGCATGCTTCGGGTGGGCGACCGGCCGCTGCGGCTGCTGCGGCAGGTGCGGGGGCTGGACCTGGTGGAGTTGCCGCAGGCGGAGCAGTGCTGCGGCTTCGGCGGCACCTTCGCGGTGAAGAACGCGGACACCTCGACCGCGATGCTCGCGGACAAGCTCCGCCACGTCCTCGCCACCGGGGCCGAGGTCTGCACCGCCGGGGACTCCTCGTGCCTGATGCACATCGGCGGCGGGCTGTCCCGGCTGCGGGCCGGGGTGCGCACGGTGCACCTGGCGGAGATCCTCGCCGCGACCGAGGCGGCCGGCGCCGCCGGCGACCCGACGCGGACGGGGGTGCGGGCGTGAGCCGTACCTTCCTCGGCATGCCGGCGACCGCCCCGCGGGGCGTCGGGCACCTGCGCGGCGACGAGCCGTTCCCGGCCGCGGCCCGGCGCGCGCTCGCCGACGCGCAGCTGCGCCGCAACCTCGGGCACGCCACCACCACGATCCGCGCCAAGTCCGGCGCGGTCATCGGCGAGCTGCCCGACTGGGAGCAGCTGCGCGCGGCCGGCTCGGCGATCAAGGCTGACGTGCTGGCCCGCCTGCCGGAGCTGCTCGAACAGCTGGAGGCGGCGGTCACCGCCGCCGGCGGGACGGTGCACTGGGCGGCCGACGCGGTGGCGGCGAACCGCATCGTCACCGACCTGGTGGCGGCAACCGGCAGCGACCGGGTCATCAAGGTCAAGTCGATGGCCACCCAGGAGATCGGACTGAACGAGGCGCTGGCCGCCGCCGGGATCACCGCGGTGGAGACCGACCTCGCGGAGCTGATCGTGCAGCTGGGGGAGGACCGGCCGAGCCACATCCTGGTGCCGGCCATCCACCGCAACCGGGCCGAGATCCGGGAGATCTTCCTGCGCGCGATGCCGGGCGTCGACCCGGCGCTGACCGACGAGCCGGCGGCGCTCGCCGCCGCGGCCCGCCGCTACCTGCGCCAGACCTTCCTGACCACCCCGGTCGCCGTCTCCGGCGCCAACTTCGCCGTCGCCGAGACCGGCACCCTCGCGGTGGTGGAGTCCGAGGGCAACGGGCGGATGTGCCTCACCCTGCCGGAGACCCTGATCACCGTGATGGGTATCGAGAAGGTCGTCCCCACCTGGCGGGACCTGGAGGTCTTCCTGCAACTGCTGCCCCGGGCGTCGACCGGGGAGCGGATGAACCCGTACACCTCGATGTGGACCGGCGTCACTCCGGGCGACGGTCCGCAAGCGTTCCACCTCGTGCTGCTCGACAACGGCCGCAGCGCGGTGCTCGCCGACGAGGTGGGTCGGCAGGCGCTGCACTGCATCCGCTGCTCGGCCTGCCTCAACGTCTGCCCGGTCTACCAGCGCACCGGCGGGCACGCCTACGGGTCGGTCTACCCGGGGCCGATCGGGGCGGTGCTGTCGCCCCAGCTCACCGGCGTCGAGGACAATGCCTCCCTGCCGTACGCGTCGTCGCTCTGCGGCGCCTGCTACGACGCCTGCCCGGTGAAGATCAACATTCCGGAGCTGCTGGTCCACCTGCGCGCCGAACACGTCGCCGCCCAGCGCCGGCCGACCGCCGAGTCGGTGGCGATGGCCGCCGCCGCGTACGCGATGGACCACCCGGCGCTGTACGCGGCCGCGCAGCGCGCCGCGCGGCTCACCCGCCTGGCCGGCCGCCGCGGTCGCGGGCTGCCCCCGCCGCTGTCCGGCTGGACGATCGGCCGGGACCTGCCGGAACCGCCCGCGCGGTCGTTCCGGGACTGGTGGGCGCGGCGATGAACGCGCGCGATCTGGTCCTCGGCCGGCTCCGCTCCGCCCTCGGCCCCGAACCCGCCGGCCCCGCCGAGGTGCCCCGGGAGTACCGGCTGGCCGGTCGGCCCGCCGACGTCGACCTGCTGGCGCACCGGCTGGTCGACTACCGGGCCACCGTGCACCGGTGCGCCGACGGCGAGGTGGCGCGGGTCGTCGACGACATCCTCGGCGGCCGGCGGGTGGTCGTCCCACCCGGACTGCCCCGGCGGTGGCTGCCCGCCACGGTCGAGGCGGTGACCGACGACCGGCTCGGCACCGAGCAGCTCGCCGCCGTCGACGGGGTGGTCACCGCGGCCGCCGTGGCCGTCGCCGAGACCGGCACGATCGTCCTCGACGGCGCGCCCGACCAGGGCCGGCGGATCATCACGCTCCTGCCCGACGTGCACGTCTGCGTGCTGCGCGCCGACCAGGTGGTCGCCGGGCTGCCGGACGCCGTCGGCCGGCTCGACCCGCGCCGGCCACTGACCTGGATCAGCGGACCCTCCGCCACCAGCGACATCGAACTCGACCGGGTGGAGGGCGTGCACGGCCCGCGCAACCTGCACGTGGTCATCCTGCCCCCGACGCCGGACCCCGCACCGGATCCGGCGGCGGACGCGGCGGTGGATCCGGCGACGGACGCCGCCCCGGACCCGGCGACGGACTCGGCCCCGGATCCGGCGGCGTAGCTGGCGGCGGACGGCGGTGGATCCGGCGACGGACTCGGCCCCGGACCCGGCGACGTAGCCGGCGACGGACGCCCGGATCCGGCGGCCCGGCGGTCGAGGCAGGCCCGAACCGGCGAGACGGCGGCGCGACCAACACCCCCGCCGACGGCTACGATCTTGCGCATGGCGTTGCTGCACCGGGCGACACTGCGCCCCTCGAAGGTGGAACTGCTGGCGGCGTGGCTGCCAGGCCGCGACTGGTTCCGGGGGGACGCCGGCGCGGACCTGGAACGGGTGGCCGCCTACCGGTTCGACGACCCGGCCGGTGCGGTCGGCATCGAGACGATGCTGGTGCGGGCGGGGAACGGCCCGGTCCACCAGGTGCCACTCACCTACCGCGGCGCGCCGCTGGACGGCGCCGAGCGCTGGCTCGTCGGCACCACCGAGCACTCGGTGCTCGGCCCGCGCTGGGTCTACGACGCGGCCGGTGACCCGGTCTACGCCGCGGCGCTGGCCGCCGCCGTCCTCGCCGGCACCGGTCAGGCCGAGGAGTACTTCGAGGTCGACGGCCGCCGGGAGCCGCGCGAGCCGAGCATGGTGATCGGCACGAGCGGAGCCCGACCGGCCGCGGTGCCCGCCGTCGGGACGGTCCGGGACGTCGTCGCCGGCGACCCGACCGTCATCGTCACCGACACCGTCGAACTCGCCGTCCTCCGCCGCCTCGGCGGCGGCACCGCGCCGGGCGGCACCGCGCTGACCGGTAGCTGGAGCGGCCAGCCCACCCCGCTGCCGCTCGCGTACGCCTCGTTGCGCTGACGCCGCGAGCGGTCCGCCGCCGCGGTGACGGCGATCGCGTCGAGATCGTGCCGGTCCCGGTCGTGGCGGCGTTCACCGGGACCGTGACCTTGGTCACCGGCTGGCCGGCGGCGCCGTGCCCGACCCGCGCCGACGAGCGATCCTCGCGGTCGGCATCGCGTCGCTGCTCAGCCTTCCGACCAGGCGGGTCGGCGGCGTCGGCGGGCCACGCGGGCCGGCTGGTGCCCGCCCCGCCCTGGTCCGTTCGGTGCGGCGGAGAAGGAGTGACGTCGACCTCGACCGCCGGAAACTCGGAAGCCGTTTGTCGGTGCCGCTCGTTAGTCTGCCTGCCGGACATCGCTCCGTCCGTCACAGCGCGCGCGCCGCACCCGGCCCGGCGCCCGGCCGGCCGCCGCCGGCCCTCAACGGGGATTCAGGAGACTTCGTGACACAGCAATCCATCGCGACTTCCGACAAGCTCGACGCCGCGGTTCTCAAGGTGGCCGGTGTGGTCGTGCTCGGCGCGATCATGTCGATCCTCGACGTGACGGTGGTCAGCGTCGCCCTGCCGACCTTCCAGCGCGAGTTCGGCGCGACCTACGCCGAGGTCGCCTGGACGATGACCGCCTACACCCTCGCCCTGGCCACGGTGATCCCGCTCAGCGGCTGGGCGGCCGACCGGTTCGGCACCAAGCGGCTCTACATGATCGCGTTGGCGCTGTTCACGATCGGGTCGGGGCTGTGTGCCACCGCCGACACGATCGGCCAGCTGATCGGCTACCGCGTGCTCCAGGGCCTCGGTGGCGGCATGCTGATGCCGCTGGGCATGACGATCATGACCCGGGCGGCCGGACCGCACCGGATCGGCCGGCTGATGGCCGTCCTCGGCATCCCGATGCTGCTCGGCCCGATCGGCGGCCCGATCCTCGGCGGCTGGCTCATCGACACGGCGAGCTGGCACTGGATCTTCCTGATCAACCTGCCGATCGGCGTCGTCGGCCTGATCTACGCCCAGCTGGCGCTGCCGAAGGACGCCCCCGAGCCGTCCGAGTCGTTCGACTTCGTCGGCATGCTGATGCTCTCGCCGGGTCTCGCGCTGTTCCTCTACGGCGTCTCCACGCTGCCCGAGGCCGGCACCTTCGCCGACACCGAGGTGTGGGCGCCCATGCTGGTCGGCGGCGCGCTCGTCATCGCCTTCGTGCGCTACTCGTTCAAGCCCAAGCACCCGCTGCTCGACCTGCGACTGTTCACCAACCGCAACCTGACCGTCGCGACGGTGGCGCTGTTCGTGTTCATCATCGCGTTCATGGGCGCCGGCCTGCTGTTCCCGAGCTACTTCCTGCAGATCCGCGGCGAGTCGACCCTGGCCGCCGGCCTGCTGATGGCGCCGCAGGGCATCGGCGCGATGGTGACGATGCCGATCGCCGGCACGCTGGCCGACCGGGTGCCCGTCGGCCGTACGGTGCCGTTCGCGCTCGCGCTCATCGCCGCCGGGTTCTTCACCTTCACCCAGGTCGACCCGCACACCTCGTACTGGCTGCTGTGCGGGTCGCTGTTCGTGATGGGCCTGGGCATGGGCGGCACGATGATGCCGATCATGACCTCGGCATTGAAGACCCTGCACGCCAGCGAGGTGGCCCGCGGTTCCACGCTGGTCAACATCCTGCAGCAGATCGGCGGGTCGGTCGGCGCCGCGGTGATGTCGGTGATCCTCACCAACGAGCTGAACGGCTCCCGGGTGATCCCGGGCGCCATCGGCCCGGACGGCGAGCCGCTGACCGAGGCGGGCCTCGCCATCGGCGTCCAGCAGCAGCCGGAGCTGGCCCAGCAGTTCCCGGTCGACCCGTCGCTGATCGAGCGCGGCCTCGACTTCGCCGCCAGTTCCTTCGCCACCACGTTCACCGTCGCGTTCGTGCTGGTGCTGCTCACCTTCGGCGCGGTGGCGTTCCTGCCGCGCCGGCGGGAGCCGTCGCAGCTGCTCGACGGGGGGCCGGGCGACGAGGCGAAGACGCCGGTCGTCATCCACTGACCCACGGTCGGGCCGTCGGGGCGCGTCCCCGGCGGCCCGACGGCGTCGGCGGGTGGCGTGCGAGGGCGGTCGACCGCGAGCGCGCGGCGACGAGCCGGGCCGGTGCGGTCGGCCGCCGACGGCCACCACGTCGAACGCCCGCCCGGGGCGGCCGTGGTTGGATGGCGGCATGCAGTTCACCGTGACAGACGTGCCGGAGCGGGAGCGGTTCGAGGCCCGGGACGAGGCCGGGGCGCTGGCCGGCCTGGTCACCTACCAGCTGACCGGCGCCATCATCGCCTACACGCACACCGAGGTCGACGCGGCGTTCGAGGGCCAGGGGGTCGGATCGACCCTGGCCCGCGCGGTGATGGACGACGCCCGGGCCAAGGGCCGGACGGTGGTGCCGATCTGCCCGTTCCTCAGCGAATGGCTGGGCAAGCATCCCGAGTACGACAGCGTCGTGGCCCGGTCGACCCGCAAGGTGAAGTAGCCCCGGCGGCCCGGCCCGCCGGGGCCCCTGGCTCAGAGCACCGAGAAATCCGCCGGCAGGCCCGCCCGGCCGGTGGCGGCGAGCAGCAGCGGCCCGGCGACGCCGTCGCCGATGGCGAGGTCGGCGACCACCCGCAGCGCCTGCGTCGCGGCGGTCGCCGGGACGTCCACCGGTACCCCGAGCGCGGTGGCGAGGTCGGCGGTGTGCACGGCGAGTTCGAACGTCCGGGTGGGCAGGTAGTCGGCGAGCCGCATGCCACCGGCGATCGTCGTGACGAGGGCGTCACCGTCCTGCGCGTCGACGATCGCGAGCACCCGTACGGCGATCTCCGCCACGGCGGTCGCGGGATCCGCGCCCAAGACCGCCCCGGCGGCCCGTCCGCGCTCGGCGACCCCCGGACCGGCGGCCACGGCTCGTATCGCCCGGTAGTAGTCGGCGGCGGAGCCGACCTCGACGGCGACGGCGGGACGGGCCAGGTACTCCTCGACCGTCAGCAGCGAACGGCTGGTGTGGCCGACCAGGGCGCGGACGTCCCACTCACCCAGGCCGGGCCGGTCCCACTGGTCGCCGACGAGGGCGGCGGTGCGGACGAACCACCCGGCGGCGTCGGCAAAGGCCTGACGCGAGTCGTCCCAGGGGAGCATGACCGCAGCCTAGCTGTACGAGGGCGGGGCGCTCCCACGCCAGTGCGCGGTCGCCGGACCGGCGGTTGACCTCCTGCCGCACGTCGGGTCGGTGGTGAACCATGCGGCCGACCTCCGGGGGCCGGCGGGGGCATCGTGGTGAGTCACAGGGTCTTCAGCGCCAGGGGTCGAGGGCGTGCTTGCCGCGGGTCTGACCGGCTTCGAGTCGCCGCAGCACCGCCGGCCCCTCGACCAGCGGGTGAACCTGAGGGGTACCCGGCGGGTACACGCCTTGAGCGATGAGTGCCTCGATCTCGGCGAGCAATCCCCGGTAGATGGACGGGGCCGCGGCCGCCAGGGCGCCGATGTGCAGGCCCTTGACCTGGACCTGGTGGGTGAATACCAGGTCGTGCGTGCTGAGGCTGGCGTCGCCGGAAGCGGCACCAAACACGACGACGCGTCCGGTGAAGGGTCTGGTGACCGACAGGCTGGCCTTGAACGTGGCGCGTCCCACCGACTCCAGGACCAGGTCCACACCGCCGGTCAGGCGGGTGATCTCCTCCGCCAGATCGGGGCGGCGGCTGTCCAGGACCTCGTCGGCGCCGAGCGCCGTGACGGTGGCGTGCTTGTCCGGTGACGCCGTGGCGATCACCCGCGCGCCGTAGTGGCGGGCGAGGCGGACAGCGGCCTGCCCCACGCCTCCGGCCGCGGCATGAACGAGCACCACGTCACCCGCCTTGACCTCGCCCAGCGGCTTCAGTGCCGCCAGTGCGGTTGCCCAATTCAGCACCAGGCCGAGAGCTTCGGCGTCGTTCCAGCCCGAGGGGACGGGGAGTGCACCCGCGGCCGGCATCGTCATGTACTGCGCGAAGGCGCCCGGTCCGGTGCCGACCACGCGGGTGCCGAGCTGGAGCGGGCGCTCGATGTCCGGCCCGACGCCCACGATCTCGCCGGCGGCTTCGAAGCCCGCCACGTAGGGTGCCTGGGGGCCTCCTCCGTAGGTGCCATAGCTCTGCATGACGTCCGCGAAGTTGACCCCGGCGGCGCCCACTCGGATCAGGTACTCGCCGGCCCCTGGGGTGGGACGACGCTGATCGGTCGTGAGGGTCAGATCCTTCGGCCCCCGACGCGACCGCTGGATGAGTGCCCGTACCGGCTGCCCGGCGCCGTTCCGCTGCTCGTCGATCTCCATGCGTCCGACCGTAGAAGTCTCACACTGACGTCAAGGTCAAGTCGCGGTCATCGGCCAGCCCGGCCAACGTCGCGCAGGTAACTGTCGAGGGCCGCCTGCTGATCGCTCAGGCTGGCGATGCGTGCGGCAAGCCGATCGCGATACCTCCGCACCTCCCGCAGGAACTCCGCACCCACCGCACCCGCGTCGGCGTCGGGTTCGGCAGCGAGACGGGGCAGGACATCCCTGATCAACCGCACCGGCAGCCCAGACTCCAGCAGCGAGCGGATGACGCGGACCCGGTCGATGGTGGACCGGCAATAGTCGCGGTATCCATTGCCGCACCGACCAGGGACGATCAGGCCCTCGTCCTCGTAGTACCGCAACGACCTGGCACTCACACCGCTGGCTCGGGAGGCTTCGCTGATCCTCATGCCCGCAACCAACGTTCGGGCGGTCCGCGAGCTTCCGATCCGCGCCGAAACGAAGCGAAGATCCCGTTCGGGCGTCCACGACCTCCTGTCCCGCGACACCTGACCGGTGGCTCGCGACCGGCCGCACACCCGGGCGTACGCCGAGGGCCTGCTCCACCGGCGGAGCAGGCCCTCGACGCGACGTCAGGCGACCGAGGCGTTCCCAGCAGCCGTGGTCGTCGTCGGGTGGCGCGACGACCACGACGGCCGCGTCCGTGGGCAGTCCGGCGGAACTACTTAGCGGTGCGCCGGGGGACGACCATCCTGGCGGGGTCGACCAGGGCGAGTCCGACCAGGCCGAGCGCCGGCAGCACGGTCAGCTGCCACAGCCCGGCGCCGGTCCAGCCGAGTCCGGCGACCAGCCGGGCGAAGAGCAGCCCGGAGAAGGCGGCGGCCACGTAGTAGGAGAGCATGAACAGGCCAGCGCCCCGCCCGACGTGTTCGGGACGCACCGCGCGCTGCATCGCGGTGGTGCAGTTGGTGAAGAGGAAGCCGCTGGCGAACGTGCCCATCAGGAAGGCGAGCGCGTACTGGGCCGGCGCCGAGGTCGCCACCTGGTAGGTGAAGAACGCGACGACCGACGTGGCGACGAAGGCGACGGCGAGCAGGTTGCGCTGGCTGACCCGGTCACCCAGCCAGCCGGCGGGCAGCGCCATCATCGCGCCGAAGCCGGAGCAGGACACGGCCAGGGCGGCCTGACCGGCGCTGAACCCGAGTTCCTCGCGCAGGAACGTGGGGTAGAGGCCGAGGAAGCCGTAGAACACCAGCCCGGACACCGCGCAGGCGACGCCGAGCCCCAGGGTGTTGCGGTTGTACGGGCTCGCCGGGACGTGGTCGAAGCTGCCCGCCGTCCGAGCGGCGGCGCCGGTGACGGCCTCGGTCATCCGCTTGTCGACGGTCGCGGCGATGAGCAGGCACATCAGCAGGCCGGCCGCCGCGAAGACGAAGAACGGCCCACGCCAGTCGCCCCACGCGGTGGCGATCCGCGTGCCGAGCAGCGGGCCGAGGAAGATGCCGGCGCCGAAGGCGACCCCGACGACGCCGGCGGCGACGGCGCGGCGGTGGAAGAAGAACGCGCCGATCACGGCGTAGAGCGCGGTGGCCTGCACGCCTTCGCCGATGCCGGAGACCAGCCGGTACGCGCTCATGTCGGCGAAGCCGGCGGCGAGCGGGATCGCCAGCGTGCCGAGCGAGTACACCAGCACGCTGATCAGGATGATCGTCTTACGGGACAACCGGTCGACGAGGTAACCGGCCGGCAGCCCGGCCAGCGCCAGCCCGAGGGTGAAGCCGGTCGCCAGCAGGCCACCCTGCTCCAGGGAGAACCCGAACTCCTGCCGGATCTCCGGCAGCAGCGGGTAGAAGATCTGCCGGTCCATCGCGTTGAGCATGTACGAGGCGCAGAGCACCGCGAAGCCGACGGCGACCGCGACCGGGGTCGGCGTGGTGGTGGGTCGGGCGACCGGGGGCTCGGTCGGTTCCTGGAGTGTCTCAGTCATGTCTTCCCTTCCGGGTCGCGGGGACTGCGCGTCGTCCCGCGGTGGGGGTCCGGGTGGGCGTGGCCGGTGGTCCCGGTGGGCGGGTGCTCCGGGACGACCGGCTGGACCGGCGGCCCGCGGGGGCGGGCTGCCGGACGCCGGGTCGTGCGGTGCCGGGTGCATCGGGGGCGACTCCCGACCTACGCGTGACGGACGATTGTCCGTCTAGCGGTCGGGCCGTCGCTGGCGTAACGATGGGCCCTCGCCGATGCAGTGTCAAGAGGCGAATTTTGATCGTCTGGTAACGCGGATTTGACCGATGGTCCGTCATGCGGACATGGGTCCGCCCGGCTACGCTCAGGGCGACGCGGGGCCGCTCCGGCGGGCGCCGCGCCGCACCTCCGCCGTGTCCGCCGAGCAGCAGGAGCCGCAGATGCCCCGTCGTGACGACGACCCCAACTTCATCGAGGCGGTCGCCCGCGGGTTCGACGTCATCAAGGCGTTCCAGCCGCCCAAGCCGGTGATGACGCTGAGCGAGGTGGCGGCCGCGACCGGCCTGGCCCGCCCGACCGCGCGGCGGATCCTGCTGACCCTGGAGGCGTTGGGGTACGTCCGTGCGCTCACCGGCGGCTTCGCGCTGACCACCCGGGTGCTCGAACTCGGTCTGACCTACGTGCAGGCGATGGGGCTGTGGGACGTGGCCCGTCCGCACATGGAGCGGCTGGTCGCCCGCACGGGCGAGTCGTCCTCGATCGCCCAGCTGGACGGCTCCGACATCGTCTACGTCGCCCGGGTCGCGGTGCCCAAGATCATCGCTCTGGCGGTGAGCATCGGCACCCGTTTCCCCGCCCCGCAGACGTCCCTGGGCAAGGTGCTGCTGGCCGGGTTGGAGCCGGACGACCTCGACCGGCGGCTGGCCGAGCCGAGCCGGTCCGGGGTGGAGCCCCGCCGGCCGTTCGACCGCGCGGAGCTGGACCGGACGCTGCGGGACGTGCGGGCGAAGGGCTGGTCACTGACCGACCAGGAACTCGCCGCCGGCATCCGCTCGGTGGCCGCGCCGCTGCGCGACGGCGCCGGCAAGGTGATCGCCGCCCTGAACGTCACGGTGCACGCCGCCGAGACCCCGGTGGAGACGCTGGCCGAGGTGTACCTGCCGCTGCTGCTGCAGACCGCGAGCGACATCAGCGCCGACTTCGCGCTCTACGACGCGATCCCGCGCGTCCCGGCGCTCTCCGCGTCCTGAGAGGTGGGCCGGCGGCGGACCGCCGCGCCGCCCGGAACCCCCACGCCTGTCGGTCCGGGTCGACGGCCGGTCGGACGCCCGGCGCCGCCCGGTGGATGTCCGGGCCGGAACGTCGGGGCGCGGGCCGGGGCTTCGAGGAAGTCCCGGCCCGCCGCGCGCCGTCACCGCCCGCGTTCGGGCGCCGGCCACCTCCGGCTGGTCAGTGCTTCCAGCGCGCCGCGCCGGCGTCCCACTCGGTGTACGTGTAGGGGTTCTCCTGGATCTTGGTCTCCGGGATGTCCGGGTTCATGCCCTTGAGCCACGCCTCCTCGCCCAGCTCGCCGATCAGGTAGTCGACCGTCCGCTCCACGCTGTGCCGGGCCTTGGCGAGGTCGACGCCGACCAGCCGGTGGTCGTGCTTGACCACCCGCCCGTTCACCACGACCGTGTGCACGTCGCCCCGTTGGGCCTGGAACGCGACGTGACCGTAGGGGTTGAGGATCGGGAACATCACCGGCGACCGGTCGTTCTTGATCAGGACGAGGTCGGCCTTCTTGCCCGGCTCCAGGCTGCCCACCACGGCGTCCAGGCCGAGCGCCCGGCTGCCGCCCCGGGTGGCCCAGTCCACCACCTGCTCGGCGCGGAGCCGGCAGTGGGTGACGGTGTCCTGCCGGGTGTGCGCCTCCAGGTGCTCGCGGGAGCGGTCGGCGCCGAGGGTGGTGCGCATCGCGGAGAACAGGTCGCCGCTCCACCAGACGCTGGTGTCCATCGACAGTGACACCGGGATGTCGTGGTGACACAGCTGCCAGGTGGGCGGATACCCCTGGCCGGCGCTCTGCTCGCTCTCGGTGGACACCGACACCGAGCCGCCGGTGGCGGCGATGCGGTGGTACGAGTCGGCGGTCAACGTGGCGGCGTGCACGTACACGGTGGACGGGGTCATGAAACCGTGCTCGTGCATCAGCCGGATGCCGTCGTCGTTGGTGGCGCCCCAGACCCCGGCGTGGGTGGTGACCGCGATGTCGAGCTCCCGGGCGACCTCGAACGCTGCCTTCTCCGGGAAGTTCGGGTCGCCGGTGACGTCGAAGGCCATCTGGAAGCCGAGCATGTCGTCGCGGCTGTGGAAGCGGCGGCCGACGAAGTCGCGGAACTCCGGACTGGTCGCCCACTCCCAGGGGCCCTGCTGGATGTTGCCGTAGGCCAGCACGAACCGGCCCGGCACCTCCCGCAGGGCGTCCACCGCGGCGTCGGCGTGCTGGGTGGTCTGCAGGCCGTGCGACCAGTCCACCGTCGTGGTGACCCCGGCGTCGATCGCCTCGATGGCGGCGAGCAGGTTGCCGGCGTACACGTCCTCGGGCCGGAAGAGCCGGCCGGACTCCAGGTAGTACCAGACGAAGTACTGGGTGAGCGTCCAGTCCGCGCCGTAGCCGCGCATCGCGGTCTGCCACATGTGCCGGTGCGTGTCGATCATGCCGGGCATGAGGATGCCGCCGGACGCGTCGATCTCGACGGCGCCCTCGGGGGCGGTCAGCCCGACGCCGATCTCGGCGATGCGCTCGCCCACCACCAGGACGTCGGCGCCGGGCAGCACCCGGTGCGCGTCGTCCATGGTGAGGACCAGTGCGTCGCGGAACAGGACCGGACGGCCAGGCTCCGGGCTCGGCCCCGCCGAGCCGGGTTCGCTTGCGCTCATTGCAGTCAACTCCCCACGTCTCCCGGGGCGACGGACAGTAGTCCGTATAACGGACAGTCCCTGAGTTGGCGCAAGTCTGTGGCGCGCCCAGGTGGGTGTCAAGACGTCTCCGGGGAGTTCGTGCACCATCCGTACGCCTCCCGGACGACCCGGTCGGTTACCGGGTTCTTCCGGCCGACACCCGTTGACAGCGACTCGACGCGGCTTCGATACTCAGTCCTGCGGACGGATGTCCGCATGACGGTCAGGAGTGGATGTTGGCAACGCCGGAGCGGAACGACGGCACGGACCCGGGCCGAGCGAGCGGTCCGTTGGCCGGCCTACTGGTCGCCGACTTCTCGCGCATCCTGGCCGGGCCGTACGCCACCATGCTCCTCGCCGACCTCGGCGCCGAGGTGGTCAAGGTGGAGAGCCCGGCCGGCGACGACACCCGCACCTGGATGCCGCCGGTACGCGACGACGTCTCGACGTACTACCTCGGCATCAACCGCAACAAGCGGTCGATCGCCCTGGACCTGCGGGCCCCGGACGACCTGGCGGTGGCCCAGCGGCTCGCCGCCCGGGCCGACGTGCTCATCGAGAACTTCAAGCCGGGCGGGCTGCGCCGGTTCGAGCTGGACTACTCGTCGGTGGCGGCCGGTAACCCCGGCGTCGTCTACGCCTCGATCAGCGGCTTCGGCACCGGCCCGGGCGCCGCCCTGCCCGGCTACGACCTGATGGTGCAGGCCATCTCCGGCCTGATGAGCCTGACCGGCGACCCGGACGGCTCGCCCTACCGGGCCGGCATCTCGGTGTTCGACGTGATGACCGGGATGCACGCCACCATCGGCATCCTCGCCGCGCTGCACCACCGCGGCGCATCCGGCCGCGGGCAGCACGTCGAGGTGAACCTGCTGTCCTCGGCGCTGTCCGGCCTGGTCAACCACAGCAGCGCGTACGTCGCCGGGGGAGTGGTGCCCTACCGGATGGGCAACGCCCACCCGAGCCTGTTCCCGTACGAGCCGCTGCCCACCGCCGACGGCGAACTCATCGTCATCGCCGGCAACGACAACCAGTTCGCCAAGCTGTGCGGGGTGCTCGGCGTCCCCGAACTGGTCGACGATCCGCGATTCGGGCGCAACCAGGACCGCACCGCCAACCGCGAACAGTTGCGCCCGCTGCTGGTCGACCGGCTGCGCACCCGCTCGAAGGACGACTGGTTCCGGGCGCTGATCGCCGCCGGGGTGCCGTGCGCCCCGATCAACACGATCGACGGCGGCGTGGCGCTCGCCGCCGAACTCGGTTTGGAGCCGGTGGTCGACGTCGGCGACGGCGACCGCGCCGTGCCGAGCGTGCGCAACCCGATCACCTTCTCGGCGACCCCGCCGCGCTACCAGCTACCGCCGCCGGGCCTCGACGAACACGGCGCCGAGATCCGCAAGTGGCTGTCCGAGGAGCAGGAGGACCAGTGACCACCTTCCCGACGTCGATCGGCACCTCCGACGCGGACAGCATCCGCCTGCTCGGCCAGGATCTCGCCGCCGACCTGATGGGGCAGGTCGGCTTCGGCGAGCTCGCGTTCTGGCTCGTCGCGCGGCGCCGCCCCACCCCGTCCGAGGTACGGGTCTTCGAGGCGGTGCTGGTCGCGCTGGCCGACCACGGCTTCACCCCGACCGCCATCGCCGCCCGGCTGACGTACCTCAGCGCCCCGGAATCCCTGCAGGGGGCACTGGCCGCCGGGCTGCTCGGCGGCGGCTCCCGCTTCCTGGGCGTCACCGAGGACTGCGGGCGCTTCCTCGCCGACACCCTGGCCGGGGTGGACGGGCCGCTGCCCACCGACGACGCCGGTTGGGACATCCTGGCCCTGACCGCGGTCGGCGCGGCGCGCGCCGAGCGCCGGTTCGTGCCCGGCCTGGGCCACCCGGTGCACAAGGTCCAGGACCCGCGGACGCCGGTGCTCATCCGCATCGCCGACGAGGAGAAGCTGCGCGGGCCGCACCTGCGGCTGTTCGAGGCGATCGGCCGGGTCCACCCGCGGGTGCTGGGCCGTACCCTCCCGCTCAACGGCGCCGGGGTCTGCGGCGCCGCGCTCGCCGACCTGGGACTGCCGGTCGACCTGCTACGCGGGTTCGCGCTGCTGGCCCGCGCCGCCGGCCTGCTCGGGCACCTGGCCGAGGAACGCCGCAACCCGATCGGCATGGACGTCTACCTGACCGTCGACCGCAACGCCACCTACACCCCCGATCCCGCCTGAGAGGAGCCGTCATGGCCGAACTGGCCGCGGTCATCGCCTCGACCCACCACCCCTTCTACTACCGGGCCAGCACCGCGCAGGGCGAGGACCGGCCGGCCTTCGCGGACGAGTGGGTACGCAAGATCACCGCCTTCCGCGAGACGCTGACCCGGGCCAACCCGGACGTGCTCGTCATGGTCGGCTCCGACCACTTCCACCAGCTCTGGCTGGACAACATGCCGCAGTTCCTCATCGGCAAGGCGCCGTTCTACGACGCGAACTGGTACAACGAGGAACGCGAGTTCGGCCTGCCCCGGATGCTGCTCAAGGGCCAGGAGGAGCTGTCCGGCTACCTGCTGCGGGAGGGCCTGGACGCCGGCTTCGACCTGGCGTTCAGCAACGAGCTGCGGATCGACCACAGCATCACCTGCCCGATCATCACCCTGCGGCCGGAGGCCGACCTGCCGATCGTGCCGGTGTACACCAACATCTTCGCCCCGCCGCTGCCGCAGCCGAAGCGCTTCGTGCAGCTGGGCAGGACCATCCGGGAGCTGATCGAGTCCTGGCCGAGCGACCAGCGGGTCGCGGTCATCGGCACCGGGCACCTGTCACTGGAACTGGGCGGGCCACGCCAGTTCGGCGAGCACGGCCCGGACCCGGAGTTCGACCGCAGGGCGGTGGAGTGGATCGCCAGCGGCGACCTGGAGGGCTGCCTGTCCGAGGTCACCCTGGACAGCCTGCACGCCCCCGGCAACGCCACCCACGGCTTCATGGACTTCATGCTGATGATGGGCGTCGCGGGCGAGGGCGCGAAGGCCGACTACGTGGA
Organism: Micromonospora sp. S4605; assembly: GCF_003176715.1. Classification (NCBI taxonomy): domain Bacteria; kingdom Bacillati; phylum Actinomycetota; class Actinomycetes; order Micromonosporales; family Micromonosporaceae; genus Micromonospora; species Micromonospora sp. S4605. Next base: position 33,193 of record NZ_QGSW01000178.1, on the reverse strand, counting down.
CACCCTCGACCTGTTCCACACCATGGAGGCCTACTTCACCTGGTACCCGAAGGGAGCGCCGGCGGCATGAGCAAGTACCTGCTGAACAAGTTCCTCTACACCGTCGACCGCGACCCCGAGCTGGTGGAGCGCTACCGCGACGACCCGCGCGGCACGGTGACCTGGTGGGAGGCCGAGCGGGCCAACCAGATCCTCAACTGCCACGTCCCCGAGGCCAGCACCTGGCTGCGCTTCACCGACGAGGAACGCGCGGCGCTCACCGGGCACGACTACGTGCGGCTGTTCGCCCTGGGCGCGCACCCGTTCCTGACGCTGACGCTGTTCATCGCCATGTTCGAACGCGACCACGCCGATCCGCTGGGCTTCCAGAAGGAGTACGCGCGGCGGCTCGCGCACTTCTCGCTGCCCTACCCGGACATCACCACCTGATGCGCGCCGCGGTCATCACCGAGTGCGGCCGACCGCCCGTCGTGGTACGCCGGGAACCGCCCCGGCCCGCCGACGGGCAGCTGCGGGTGGCGGTCGCCGCCGCCCCCATCACCCCGCTCGACGTGCTGTGCGGGACCGGCACCTCGTACTTCGGGGCGCCGGCCGTGCCGTACGTGCCCGGCGTGCAGGGGGTGGGCCGGCTGGACGACGGCACCCCGGTCTGGTTCTCCACCACCGCCGGGATGCGCCCCGGCGACGGCAGCATGGCCGACTACTGCGTCGTCCCGGCGGCCGACGTGGTGCCGCTGCCCGACGACGTCGACCACCCGCTCGTCGCCGCCCTCGGCCTCTCGGCGGTCGCCGCCTGGATGGCGCTGACCTGGCGCGGTGAGCTGCGCCCGGGCGAACAGGTGCTGGTGCTCGGCGCCGGCGGCGTGGTCGGGCAGGTCGCCCTGCAGGTGGCGCGGCTGCACGGCGCCCGCCGCGTCGTCGCCGCCTGCCGCTCCGCCGCCGCCCAGGAACGGGCCCGCCGGCTGGGCGCGGACGCCGTGGTCGCGCTCGGCGAGGACGACGACGTGGCGTCGCTCGCGGCGCGGCTCGCCGAGGCGTGCGACGGGCCGGTGGACGTCGTGCTCGACCCGCTGTTCGGGGTGCCGGCCGCCGCGGCGCTGCGCACCCTCACCGCCCACGGCCGGCTGGTCAACCTGGGCAGCTCGGCGGGGGAACAGGCCCCGTTCGACTCGGCGACCCTGCGCAGCCGGTCGCTGCGGATCCTCGGCTACACCAACAACGAGCTGACCAGCGAGCAGAAGGCAGGGGCACTGCGGATGGTCGCCGACCACGCCGCCGCGGGTCGACTGGTCCTCGACTACACCAGCACCCCGCTCGCCGAGGCGGCCGAGGCCTGGACGCGGCAGGCCGACGGCCGCGCCACCCGTCGCATCGTGCTGACCGCCGACGGAGCGCCGGGCCGCTCCTGACGGCTGGCCGAGGCCGCCGCGGTGATCACCCCCACCTCCGGGTGCTGGAGCCGGTCGACGCGCACTCGTGCCGGTTGAGCACCGGCGGCAACAACCGCCGCCCAGCGCCGTCCCACCGGCGGGTGGCCCGGCGAGCTGGGCGACACCACCCGCCCGGAGGGTTGAGCTGAAGTCCGGTTCAGGTTCCATGATCAGCGGGTGACCACCACTGGACAACCCGCCCCGGCTCCAAGCCTCCGTTCCACCGCCGGCAGCGGATATCTGGCCGGGCTCTTCGTCGACGCCCTGGGCTCGGGGCTCTACCTGCCGCTCACGGTGCTCTTCTTCCACCAGGTGACCCGGTTGCCGGTGACCAGCATCGGCCTCGGCCTCACCCTCGCGGCGATCGCCGGCGTGGCCGCTAACCCGGTGGCGGGCGTGCTCGCCGACCGGTTCGGGGCACGGCACGTCGTCATCGCCAGCTACCTCGCGCGGGCGGTGGGATTCGCCTGCTATCCGCTGGTCGACGGCTTCACCGCGTTCGTCGCCGTCGCGGCACTGGTCGCCGTCGGCGACCGGAGCTACTACGCCGCCAACAGCGCGTACGTCGCGGACCTGGCGGAGGGGGCCGCCCGGGACCGGCTCTACGCGCTGGTCCGCACCGCGCGCAACGTCGGCTTCGGGCTCGGCGGGCTGTTCACCGCGGCGGCGGTGGAGTTCGCGGAAACATCCGGCTACCACCTGATCGCCGTCGGAAACGCGGCGAGCTTCCTGATCGCGGCGGCGCTGCTCGCCGGCACCGCACGGCGCACGGGACGGGGCCGCCGCGCCGACCCGCCACGCGCCGACCCGCCGAGCCTGCTCGGCATGTTCGCCGGGTACCGCCGCGTTCTCACCGACCGGCCGTACCGGCGGCTGGTCCTGGCCGAGCTGGCGTTCACCGTCGCCCACCAGATCTTTCCGCTCGCCGTGCCCGTCTACGCCGCGATGGTGCTGGACGCGCCGGCCGGCCTGCTGGGCGTGCTGTTCACCGTCAACGCCGTCCTCGTCGGCGCCGGTCAACTGGCGGTGCTGCGGTGGCAGCGCACCGTGCGCCGGACCCATGCCATGGCCTTCGCGGGCGTGGTCTTCATCGCCGCGTTCGGGGCCTTCGCGTTCACCGCCGTGCTGCCCGCCGGGGTCGCCGTGACGGTCGGGCTGCTGGCCGCGACGCTGCTGTTCACCCTCGGGGAACTGCTGCACACCGCACCGTCGGCCTCGCTCGGTGCCGGCGCGGCACCGCCGTCGCACCGGGGCCGCTACCTCGCGGTCTACCAGCTCACCTGGGCGGTCTCGGCGATCCTCGCGCCAGCCGGCGTCACCGGCCTGGTCAGCGCCAACCCGCAACTGCTCTGGCTGGCCGCGGCCGGCATCGTCGCGGTGGCCAGCCTGACCGTGCTCCGGCTCGCGCCCCGGCTGCCCGTCGACGCGGTCTGGCCGGAACCCGTCGGGGACGGCGAGCGACGCGCAGGGTCAGACGTCCGGGCCCTGGTCGGCGGCGGCCGACCGGCTCGCCGGTAGCACCAGCTCCCAGCCGTCGACCCGCTCGACGTCGACGAAGCCGGCCTGCCGGTAACCGGCCAGCACGCCGGGCTCGTCGCCCCACGACTCCAGCTCCGCCGGCCCGGGGCCGAGCAGGGCGCGGGCCGCGGCGAGCAGGCGGGCGTAGTGCCGTGGGTGGCGGTAACCCGGGACGACGCCGGGACCGTCGATGTGCCGCCGAAGGGGGTCGACCCGGCACAGGCCGATCCACCTTCCGCCGTCGGCGAGGCCGAGGTGGGTGACGGCGGGATCCGGCTGGTCCCGAGAGCGTCGCGCCGCTGCCTGGCCGCCTAGCCGGCAGCTCGGGTCGCCGTCGGTGCGGCGGCCGGGGAGGAGCCGGGCCGGGCCCCGGCCAGCGGATCGGCCAGCAGCGCGGCGAAGGCCAGCTCCGCCGCGCCGACCAGCGTCGCGTCGTCGCCCAGGGCCGAGACGGAGAGCCGCACCCGCTCCCGGGAGACCGGCAGCACGTTCTCCGCGATCCGCGCGCGGACCTGGGCGGCCGACCCGCGGTACACGTCGCGCAGCATGCCGCCGAAGACCACCAGGCCGGGGTTGAACAGGTTGATCAGGTTCGCCACGCCGATGCCCAGCCAGTCGCCGATCCGCCGCAGCGCGTCCCGCGCCGCCGGGTCGCCGTGGTCGGCGGCGTCCACCACGGCCCGTACCGCCTCGCGACCGATCAACCCCGCCGGCCGGTCGGCCGCGTCGAGCAGGGCACGCTCGCCGACCTCGGCCTCCAGGCAGCCGCGCGAGCCGCACCCGCAGGGCCGCCCGTCGTACGGGTTCACCATCATGTGCCCGAGTTCGGCGCCGTACCCGGCGTCGCCGTCGAGGAGTTCGCCGTCGACGATGATGCCGCCGCCGACGCCGACGTCCCCGTGCAGGTAGATCAGGTTGCGTACGCCGACCCCGGCCCCGCGCTGGTGCTCCGCCATGGCGCCCAGGTGGGCCTCGTTACCGACCAGCACGGGCAGGTCGAGGCCGAGCCGGCGGCCGAGTTCGGCGCCGAAGGCCTGGTCCACCCAGCCCATGTCCGGTCCGAACCGGACCATCCCGTCCGAGGGCCGGATCATTCCGCAGTAGGACGCCCCGACGCCGACGCAGACTGAGTCCGGCGGTGCGCCGTCCCGCAACTCGCGGCCGAGCTCGGCCAGCACACCGACGACGACGTCCAGGTCGGCACCGGCCCGGGACCGGACGGCATCGCGTCGGTCGATGATCGTGCCACCCAGCCCCACCCGCGCCGCGGCCAACCGGTCCACCGCCACGTCGAAGGCGAGCACGTGGACCCGCTCGGACTCCGGCCGGACCACCACCGACGGCCGGCCCGCCCGGCCGGTCGACGACAATCCGGACTCCCGGACCAGGCCCGCCGCCGCCAGGTCCGCGGTGAGCGCCATGATCGTGCTGCGGTTCAATCCGGTACGCGTACCGAGCGCGGCGCGGGACAGCGGGCCGTGCAGGTGCACGTGGCGGAGCATGGCACCGAGGTTGCGCCGACGGATCTCCTCTGGAGCGCGTCCGTCGTCCCGCGTCATCCGGCTCTTGAGCATCACGAGAACCCTGGTCGGCTGGTGGAAACCTACCCGCAAAGATACGCGTCCCGTAAAGCGTTGACGACGGCCCGACCCGGACGGGTCACCCGCGACCGGCTCGCTACCGACCGGTACAGGAGACCTGGTGCCCACGCCGTCGCTTGGCGCGCCGGTGGGCCGGCGCCGAGCCGGGCACCCGGTTCCCGGATCGGCTGTCCGCCCCGGCGGCCCTTGGCAGAGTGAGGGGGTGACGGACAAGGGGCCGAAGGTGGCGGCCGGCCGGATCCAGCTGGTGGGGGAGTCCAGCGCGGTCAGCCGGCTGGAACTCTTCCTCGACCTGATCTTCGTCTTCGCGTTCATCACCGTGACGGCCATGGCCGCCGCGGACCTGACCGTGGTGAACCTGCTGCACGCCGGGTTGCTGCTGGTCCTCATCTGGACCTGCTGGATCTCGTACGCCTGGCTGGGCAACGCGGTGCGGGTGGACCGGGGCGTCATGCCGGTGGTCATGTTCGGCCTGGCGGCGGTCGTCCTGGTGATGGGGGCGGACCTTCCGGAGGCGTACGCCGACAAGCCGGGCGGCCTGCCCGGGCCGTTGGTCCTGGTGGTCTGCTATCTGGTTATCCGGGTGGGCACGCTGCTGGTCCTGACCACGGTCGCCTGGTCGGATCCCGCCGAACGGCGCGGGCACCTGCGGCTGTGGCTGCCCCTGCTCGCCGGCGCGCCGGTGCTGCTGGCCGCCGCGCTGCTGCCCCAGCCACTCGGGGAGGGCAGCGAGTCGGGGGAGTGGGCCCGGTTCGGGTTGCTGCTGATGGCCCTCCTGATCGACCATGGCGGGGCGATGGCGATGCGCCTGACCCGGTGGTCGATCTCCTCGGTCAAGCACTGGACGGAGCGGTTCCACCTGATCATTCTGGTGGCGTTCGGTGAGGTCATCATCTCGGCCGGCATGGGGCAGGGCGTCGGCACGGCCACCCCGGTCAGTTGGGGGGTGGTGGGCGGCGCGGTGCTCAGCATGCTGCTGGTGGGCGTGCTCTGGTGGACGTACTTCGACATCGCCCGGTTCGGCGCGGAGGACGCGCTGGAGCGCGCGTCGGGCCCCGCCCGGGCGCTGCTCGCCCGGGACGCGTACACCTTCCTGCACCTGCCGATGATCGCCGGACTGATCCTGCTCTCCCTCGGGCTCAAGCACACCTTCAACGGCCTCGCGTTCGAGTCGGTGCAGCACGAGTCCGGGCTGGGCCTGTTCGCCCTGTACGGCGGGGTGGCGCTGTACCTGGTCGGCCTGATCGCGTTCGAGCGCCGGGCGATGGGCCTGCTCGGCCGCGGGCCGATCACCGGCGTCGTGCTGGTGCTCGTGCTGGCCCCGGTGGCGGCGCACCTGCCGGTGGTGTTCGGTCTGGGGCTGCTGGCCGCGGCCGTGGTGAGCCTGGTGCTGCTGGACCGCACCGTCTTCCGGGTCCGGCACCGGGCGCTGCACGGGGCGATCGAACCGGTCACCGAGCGGTTCAGCGGCGTCACCCCGAAGGAACTCTTCCTCGACCTGGTCTACGTCTTCGCCTTCATCCAGGTGACCGAACTGATGACCGCGGTTCCCAACGCGCGCGGGCTGTTCGAGGGGGTGGTGGTGCTGGCGCTGCTCTGGTGGTCGTGGTCCTGCTACGCCTGGTTGGGCAGCGCGTTCCGGGCGGAGAACGCGGTCGCCCGGATGATGCTGCTCGGGGCCGCGGCGAGCATCCTGGTCATCGCCATCACCGTGCCGGTGGTCTTCGCCGACGTGCCCGGCGGGCTGTCCGGACCGGTGGTCTTCGTGACCGCGTACGGCGTCTTGCGGGCGCTGAACCTCGGCGCCTTCTGGATGATCACCCGGCACGACCGGGTCTTCCGGGGTCAGCTGGTGCGGCTGGCGGTGCCGGCCGCCGTGGTGCTCGCGCTGCTCTACGCCGCTGCCGCGGTGCCGCCGGCGTCCGCCGACCCGGAGGCGTTCCAGCCCGTCCGCACGACGCTCTGGGTGGTCGCCATCGTGATCGACTTCGGCAGCGGCTATCTGCTGAACGCCCGGCACTGGCTGGTCCGCTCGGCGGAACACTGGGCCGACCGGTTCGGGCTGATCATCCTCGTCGCGCTGGGCGGGGCGATCGTCTCGACCGGCCTGTCGGTCACCAACCGGGCGGTCTCCACGATGATGATCCTCGCCACGGTGCTCGGACTGGTGCTGATCGCGGCGCTGTGGTGGGCGTACTTCGACGTCGACGCCACCATGGGGCAGCGCCGCGTGCAGAGCCTGAGCGACGGGCAGCGCAGCCGGCTGGCGCTCGAGGCGTACACCTACGCGCACCTGGTGATGATCACCGGAATCGTGCTGGTCGCGCTCGGGCTGCGCAAGACGGTGGCGGAGGTCGAGCGGTTCCACGGACCGGTCGGCTGGGACATGCCCCTGCTCACCCTGTACGGCGGGGTGATCCTCTTCCTGCTCGGCGACAAGCTCTTCTGGTGGCGCATCACGCAGCGGCTCCGCCCGCTGCGGGTGGTCGCGATCCTCACGCTGATCGCGCTGACGCCGGTGTGCACCCGAGTGTCCCGGCTGGCCGGGCTGGCCGTCCTCGCCGCCACGCTGACCGCCTTCGCGCTGGCCGAGGCGATCAGCACCCGCCAGGTGCGCCGGGCCATACGCGAGCCGCTGGTGCCCGAGTCGGCCACACCGCCGCATCCGCGCAGGCACTGACCCGTGGCGCGGTGGCGCGGCGTGCGGCGGTCACGGCGCGGGGCGCCGGTCGTCCGGGGGCAGCGCCGGTCAGGGGGTGCGGGGCACCGGTTGGGCCAGGGCCCGCAGATCGGCCGGCAGTTGCGCCAGCGCCTCCTCGAACTCGGCGTGCCCGACGACCCGGTGCAGCGTCTGCAGGACGGCCCGCACGCCGGCCTCGGCGACGTCGGGCGCCACGTCGGCCCGCTCCGCCACCCGCCGCAGGAACTCGTCGTGCCCGAACGGCTCCGGATCCTCGGTGCCCTTGATGAGCAGCGGACGCAGCTCGGCCGCCACATGGTCGGCCAGGTCCGCCGCCTCGCCACCGCTGATCCGCTCGGTGAGCGTGCGCAGGGTGGCCTCGGTGAGGGAGCGCGCCGTCTCCGGCGGGACGTTCGCCCGCGCGGCCACCTTGTCGAAGAACTTCAGCTCAGCCATGCGCCGTCCTTCCCGTGCCGGAGACCGTGGCTACCCGCGCCGACCGGCGGCAAACGGGCCCCGCTCGGACGCCCGTCCGCCCGTGCTCAGTCGCCGAGCCGCTGCCGGGCCAGGAACTTCGGCACCACCATCCGCCACGCCTCGGTCACCAGCTCGGTCATCTGGTCGTGGTCGAGCCGTTCCAGGTGGCAGCACACCCAGTTGAACCGCAGATCGGCCGCGCCGGGCAGGAAGAACACCTCCGGCTCGGCGGCGACGAGGCCGTCCCGCTGCTCCTTCGGATAGCCGAAGCCCATCGTCCGCTCGTCGCGGGAGAAGGCCACGTAGACGATCGCGCCCACCCGGAACTTGATCCGGTCGCGGATCACGTGTTCGGTGGTGCGGGGCAGCGTCCGGGCCAGCGCGCGGACGTCGGCGACGGTCACCATGGGCGTGACGGTAGCGACAACCCCCGACACTCGATCGCCGCCGCGACGCGGTGCCCGCGGGTGGTCAGGCGCCGCCCAGGCGGGGCACGACCGGGCGGATCTCCACCGGGGCGCCCGGCCGGCCGCCGGCGCGGGAGCGGTACTCGGGGACGCCGACGCAGGTGAAGAGCAGGGCCGCGACCTCGTCCGGCTCGGCCAGCAGGCCGGGTACCTCCGAGTCGATGAAGGTCATCCCGGACGCCCCCGCGCCCAGGGCGTACGCGGCCAGGTGCAGCCGGCCCTCGACCAGCCCGGCGGCGAGTTGGGCGTCCCGGTAGCCACGGTCGTCCAGCGTCGCCAGCGGCGTGGCCGCGATGACCACGTACGCCGCGTCGCCGGCGAGCGACTGGTCCAGGCAGATCCGCAGCAGCTCGTCACGCAGGTCGCCGGCGCGCACCGGGCGGGACAGGTCGGGCCACCGGTACAGCCCGGGCGCCACGTCGTCGACGCCGTGCACGGTGACCCAGTGCGGCACCGGAACCCCGCGCAGGGCCGCGGCCAGCGGCCATTCCAGCGCAGCGCGGGGCAGCGTGCGGGAGCGGTCCATCCGTCGCTGCGAGCCACGCCGGCGTACCACCTCGTCCAGCGGGTCGGACGGCGGGAAGTCCGGCAGCGGGTCCGCCTGCGGCCACGGCTGTCCGAGGTCGGCGCGGTCGCCCGCGCGTTGCGCGGCGGTGCAGAGGGGCAGCTCGACCGGCGGCAGGTCGCCCGGGGTGGCCGGGCCGGCGGGTCCGATCGCCGGCTCGCCGTCGCCGAGGGAGAGCAGGGCGAGCGGGTACTCGTGCACCCCGTCCGCGCCGACGAGCGTCGTGACCGCGGCGTCCGGGAAGCGGGACCGCAGCCGGGCGGGGAGGCCGGCGCTGGTGGCGGCCGCCGACAGCTGGGACAGCAGCGTGCCGGCGTCCCAGTAGAGGTGCCGCCAGCCCCGCTCGGCGTAGCGCCATCCGGTCCGCCACGGCACGCCGGTCACGACGAGCGTGGTCACCGCCCCGGCGGCGGCGGGGGCGACCTGGACCAGCGCGTGCCGGGCCGGGTCGTACCAGTGCACGCCGTCCGGAACCCCGGCGACGCCACGGGTGCTCGCGTACACCTCCAGCGGGAAGCGGGCGCCCGCCGACCCGGCGGCCCGGTAGAAGATCGGCCGGCCGTCGCGCCGGGCGGTGCGCACCACCCCGGCGCCGAGGAAGAGCACCCGCCCGAGCTGCGCCGCGTCGAGGGGCCGCGGCGGGCCGGCGACGCCGGCGAGAACGGCCGTCGCGGGTACGCCGGGGTCGGGCAGGTCCCGCGGCAGCGCCACGACGGGAAGCCCGTCCGGGTAGCCCTTCATCGGCGGCGGCAGGGTCGCGGGATCGTTCGGGACGAGATCCTGGCGCACCCTCGGGTCGTCCGCCGGGACGTTCCACTCGCGGCTCGGCAGGTACGAGGTCAGCCGGTGCAGCAGGCCGGCGCCGGAGTCGAGATCCACCCGGCCATCCTGCCAGCCGGGCCGACGGCGCGGCGGGGGCCCGGTGCGGACGTCGGTTTCGCATTGCAGTCGCATCGTGAAACGGGTAGGTTCGTTCGCAATGCAACTGCATCGTAAAGAGGTGTTGGCATGTGGGTGATCCCGCTCCCCGAGGTGACCGGCGAGATGATCGACCTGGTCGGTGGCAAGGCGGCCGGGCTCGGCGAGCTGATCCGCGCTGGTGAGCGCGTGCCCGCCGGCTTCTGCGTCACCACCGCCGCCCACGACCGGGGCGCCGTCCCCGAGGCCGAGGTCACGCGGGCGTACGAGCTGCTTGGCGGCGGGCCGGTCGCGGTGCGCTCCAGCGCCACCGCGGAGGACCTGCCGGAGGCCAGCTTCGCCGGCCAGCAGGACACCCGGCTCGGCGTCACCGGGCTGCCCGACCTGCTGGCCGCGATCCGCGCCTGCTGGGACTCGCTGCACCACCCGCGCGCCGTCGCCTACCGCGACGCCCACCAGATCGACCACGGGTCGGTGCGGATGGCCGTCGTCGTGCAGCGGATGGTCGATCCGGCCGCCGCCGGGGTGCTGTTCACCGCCAACCCGCTCACCGGCTGCCGCACCGAGACGGTGGTGGAGGCCGCCCCGGGGCTCGGCACCGCCGTCGTGGACGGCGCCACCGAGGTCGACCGGTACGTCCTCGACGACGCGCCGCCCGCCGCCGGGGGACCGCTGACCGCCGCGCAGCTGACCGAGCTGCGCGCGACCTGCCGCCGGCTCCAGCAGCACTTCGGCGCCCCGCAGGACGTCGAGTGGGCGTACGACCATGACGGCGTGCTCTGGCTGCTGCAATCCCGCCCGATCACCACGCTGTTCCCGCTCCCGCCGGACACCGGCAAGCCCGCCCCTCGCGTCTACCTGGAGTTCGGCCACGTCCAGGGCATGCTCCAGCCGGCCACCCCGATGGGCATGTCCAGCCTGAAGACGCTGGTCGCCGGGATGCTGGCCGCGTTCGGGCTGACCGTCGAGGTCACCGACATCGGCGGACGCCTCTACGGCGACCTCACCGACCTGGTCCGCGACCGGACCACCCGCAAGCGGCTGGTCAAGCTGATGGCGGTGGACTTCGGCCCGCGCGCGCAGGCGGTGGTGGAGCACCTGCTCGCCGACCCGCGGTTCGCCCCGCAGCCGGGCACCGCCGCCCGCCGGACCCGTTCCGGCCCGGCCCTGCGGACCGGCCTGCGCGCCGTCGCTGGGGTCACCCGCGCGTTGGCCCGGCCGGACGCCGCCCGGGAACGGCTGTTCCGGGAGGTCGAGCAGCTCAGGCTCCGCTCGGCCGCGCCCGCCGGGCTGGACACCGCCGCCGAGCGGCTGGAGTTCGTCCGGGCCCAGGACCCCTCGGCCGGCGCCGACGACATCGTCTGGCCGATCGTCGCCGGCATGCTCGCCGCGGCGCTGCCGCCCACCCTGCTCGACGGGGTGGCCAGCCGCGACGAGATCAACACCGTGCTCGCCGGCATGCCGCACAACGTCACCCTCGACATGGACCTGGCGCTGTGGCGGCTGAGCCAACGCGCCGGTGACCACCGCGACCTGCTGCTCAGCACGCCGCCGGCGGAACTAGCCGCCCGCTACCGGCGAGGGACGCTGCCCGACGTCGGGCTGGCGGACTTCCTGGACCGCTACGGCCACCGCGCGGTCGCCGAGGTGGACCTCGGCGTGCCCCGGTGGGACGAGGACCCCACGCCGGTCTTCGCCATGCTCGCCAACTATCTACGGGTCACCGACGCCGAGCACGCGCCCGACCGGCGCTACGCCCGCGCCGCGGCGATCGCCGAGGCGACCCTGGCGGACCTGCTCGCGCGGGCCCGCCGCCGCCGGCCCGTCCGTGGCCGGCTCGCCGGGTTCCTGCTGCGCCGGGCGCGGTCGCTGGCCGGCCTGCGCGAGGCCGGCAAGTTCGCCGGCCTCTACCGGCTGCGCGAGATGCGCCGGCAACTGCTGCTGATCGGCGCCGACCTGGCCGGGCGCGGGCTGCTGGGGCAGCCGGGCGACATCATGTTCCTGACCCTGGATGAGACACACGCGGCCGTGCACGACGGGGCCGACCACCGCGCGACGGTGGCCGCCCGGCAGGCGGTGCACCGGCGGGAACTGCGCCGGCGGAGGGTTCCGGTGGCGGTGCTCTCCGACGGCACCGACGTCGAGGCCGTCCTGCCCGTCCGGCCCGCCCCGGACGGCGCGCTGCGCGGCGTGGGAGCCGCCGCCGGCCGGGTCACCGGACCGGCCCGGGTGGTCCACGACCCCGCCACCGCGCGCCTCGAACCCGGCGAGGTCCTGGTCGCGCCGACCACCGACCCCGGCTGGACGCCGCTGTTCCTCACCGCCGCCGCGCTGGTCACCGAGACCGGCGCGGTGATGGCCCACGGCCCGACCGTGGCCCGCGAGTACGGCATCCCCGCCGTGATCTGCGTGCCCGACGCCACCCGCCGGATCCGCACCGGGCAACTGGTAACGGTGGACGCCGCGGCCGGGACGGTGACCATCGAGGACTCCGGCGCCGCGCCGACGGCCGGTCACCGGTCCGATCGCGTCGTGACAGCATGACGCCATGCCGAAGAGGGTCGACCGTCACGAGCGGCGCACGCTCATCGCCGACGCGTTGATGCGGGTCGCCGCCCGGCAGGGACTGGAGGCGGTGAGCCTGCGCCACGTGGCCACCGAGGCCGGCGTCTCGCCCGGCCTGGTGCAGCACTACTTCCGCACCAAGGACGAGATGATGGCCTTCGCCATGGGCGTTGTCCGGGACCGCAGCCAGGCCCGGATCACCGACGCGGTCAGCCGGCTGGGCGAGGATCCGCCACCCCGGCAACTGCTCCGGGCCATGATCACCGCGCTGCTGCCGTTGACCGAGGAGTCGCGCGCCGACGGGCGGGTCGCGCTCGCCTTCCTGGCCTACACCGCGGTACGTCCGGAGGCCAACGCCGGCACCCGCGAGGAGACCGGGCAACTGGTGGACTTCGTCGCCGGTCTCCTGCCGGCGTCCCGGCGGGACGCGGCGGCCGGGGTGCTGGCCCTGATGGAGGGGCTGGGCCTCTACCTGCTCGGCGGCCAGTACAGCGCGGAGCGGGCGCTGGCCGCGCTGGACACCCACCTCGACAGCCTCTACGGCCCGGCGGACGGGCCAGCGGGCCGCTGACCCGCCCGTAGGTCGTTCGAATACCACCCGGAGCGGTTCGTGGCGGTCGGCCGGCTCAGCCCGCCGCCCCGGCCGGCTCGATCCGAGCGGCTCGCCCCGGCCGGCTCGGCCCGTCGGTTCAGCCCGCTGGGCCGGCGCGCAGGTAGGTGAGCACCGCCAGCACCCGGCGGTTGGTGTCGTCGCTGGGCAGCAGACCGAGCTTGGTCAGGATGTTGCCGACGTGCTTGCCGACCGCCGCCTCGGTGACGTGCAGCCGGGCGGCGATCGCCGCGTTGGAGCGGCCCTCGGCGAGCAGCATCAGCACCTCCCGCTCCCGGGGCGAGAGAGCGGCGAGCGGGTCGCGCGGGCGATGCAGCAGCCGGCGTACCACGTCGGGGTCGACCACGGTGCCCCCGGCGACGACCGTGCGCAGGTTGTCGACGAACTCGGCCACCTCGACCACCCGGTCCTTGAGCAGGTAGCCGATCCGGCGGCCGTCGCCGCTGTCCAGCAGCGCGGCGGCGTACTCGGCCTGGACGTGCTGGCTGAGCACCACCACCGCGAGCCCCGGCCGCTCGGCGCGCAGCGCGACGGCCGCGCGCAGCCCGTCGTCCCGGCCGTCCGGCGGCATCCGGATGTCGGTGACCACCAGGTCCGGCTGGTGCGTACGCGCCGCGTCCAGCAGCGCCGGCGCCGAGCCGACGGCGGCGACGACCTCGAAGCCGAACCGGGTCAGCAGGGCGACCAGCCCTTCCCGGAGCAGCACCTCGTCCTCGGCGAGCACGACCCGGGTCAGCGGCACGGCAGCTCCACCCGCACCAGGGTAGGGCCGCCGGCCGGGCTGGCCAGCAGCAACCGGCCACCGGCCGCGGCCACCCGGTCGGACAGGCCGGTCAGCCCGGTGCCGCGGGCCGGGTCGGCGCCGCCCCGACCGTCGTCGTGGACCTCCACCACGAGCTGGTCGCCGGTGCGGGTGAGCCGCACCTCGGCCCGGCCGGCCCGGGCGTGCCGGGCCACGTTGCCGAGCGCCTCGGACACCACGTAGTAGGCGGTGGTCTCGATCGTCTCGGGCAGCGGTTGACCGAGTTCGGCGTGCACGGTGACCGGGATGGTGGCCTCGCCCGCCAGCTCCCGGACCGCGCCGGCCAGACAGAGGTCGGTGAGACTCTGTGGGCGGATGCCGTGCACGATCTGCCGCAACATGACCATCAGGTCCTTGGCCTGGTCGTGGGCGATGGCCAGCGGCCGGGCCGCGGGGGAGTCCGCCGGCACGTCGAGCCGGGCCAGGCCGAGCTGGAGGGTGAGGCTGGTGAGCCGGGGCTGCGCGCCGTCGTGCACGTCCCGCTCGATGCGGCGCCGCTCCGCCTCGTACGCGTCGACCAGCCGGGTCCGCGACCGGGCGACCTCCCGTAGGGCCGCACCGTCGTCGGAGCGCCCGAGCAGCCACCGGGCCACCGCCGCCTGGCCGGCGGCGAGCGCCCCCGCTGCGTACCAGAGCGCCGGGACCGCCAGCACGCCCAGGACCGCGTACGGGACGGCCTCGCTCGGGGTGTCCACCGTGGCCCAGACAACGATCACCTCGTCGGCGTCCCCGGCCAGCCAGGGACTGGCCACCAGCGTCAGGTCGAGCAGCGCGACCAGCGCGAACACCCAGTACGCGATCGGCACCACGGTGCCGAGCCAGCAGGCGTACGCGACCTCGCGCCAGGCCGCGGCGGTGGTGTAGCGGGCGGACAGACCCGACCAGCGGCCCGGCGGCAGCCGCCGTTCGTCGACCACGCCGAGCCGCCACCGCTCGACGGCGGCCACCGGGATGCTCACGATCGGCGCGAGGGCCAGGGTGACCAGGCTGCCGACGGTCAGGAACAGCACGAGCGGAAGCTCGACCGGGCGGCCCTGCCGCACCGCGTTGACGGCCGCCAGCAGCGGTGCCCCGACGACGAGCAGCCCGACGGCGAGCGCACCGGCGATCGGCACGGTGGTGAGCAGGTAGGCCAGTGCCCGCCAGGGCCACCAGGAGAGCAGGTAGCGGGGTCGGCGCAGCGCCTGGGCCAGGTACGGCGGGTCAGCCTGTGTCATGCGGCCGACGCTAATCGGGCTGTGCGGACCGCCCCAGCCGGCTGGGCGTAGCTTCCGGGTATGTCCAGCCCTACCTCCGGCCGGTCGGGTAGGCCCAGTGCGCCGCCGGTCCACCGGCGTCCTGCTCGCCCTCGGTGTGGTGCTCACCTGGTCGGTGCTGGGCCGGGGCGTCGCCGTCCGGGCCGCGCAACTGCTGACCCTCGCCGGCGCGGGCGGGTACGTCCTGGCCGGCGCGTATCCGGCGGACGTGGACGAGAACCGGCACTTCCTCGCCGCTCTGCTGATCTTCGTGCTGGGCAACCTCGGGATGCTGCTGGCCGCCCTGGCCCGGCGCTCCACGGTGCTGGGCGCGGTGCGCTGGTGGAGCCTCGGGCTGGGGCTGACCCGCACGGCCGGCACGGTACTGTTCCTGGCCCGGGTCGACCTCGGCTTCGGCGTCGGCGGGATGGAGCGGGTGGCCCTGTTGCCGCTGCTCGCCTGGACCGTCGGGGTCGCGCTCCGGGCGCTGGCCGCGCGCCGGCACCGACCGGAATCCGCCCCGCCGGTCACATCGGCCGGGCGCGGCGGGTCAACGAGGTAGCGACCCCGGCGAGGAGTGACAGGTGGACGAGCGCGAGTGGCTGACCGAGCGGTTCGAGGAGCACCGGAGCCGGCTGCGGGCGGTGGCGTACCGGATGCTCGGTTCGGTCATTGAGGCCGATGACGCCGTCCAGGAGGCCTGGTTGCGGGTCAGCCGCGCCGACGCCGGTGGCGTGGAGAACCCGGCCGGTTGGCTGACCACGGTGGTGGCCCGGGTGTGCCTGAACATGCTGCGCTCGCGCGGGTCGCGGCGGGAGGAGCCGTTCGACGTACGGGTGCCGGACCCGGTCATCAGCCCGGACTCCGGCCTGGACCCGGAGCACGAGGCGGTGCTGGCCGACTCCGTCGGGTTGGCGCTGCTGGTGGTGCTGGAGACGCTGACCCCGGCCGAGCGCCTCGCGTTCGTGCTGCACGACATGTTCGCGGTGCCCTTCGAGGAGATCGCGCCGATGGTCGACCGGTCACCGGCCGCGGCCCGGCAACTGGCCAGCCGCGCCCGCCGCCGGGTACGCGGGCAGGCGCCGGCGCCCGACGCCGACCTCGCCCGCCAGCGGAGGGTGGTCGACGCGTTCTTCGCCGCCGCCCGCGACGGCGACTTCGACGCGCTGGTCGCGGTGCTGCACCCCGACGTCGTGCTGCGCTCCGACGGCGGGTCGGCCCGCCCGCGCCACACAGTGGTGGTCACCGGCGCCCGGGCGGTCGCCGGGCAGGCGATCACCTTCGGGCGGCTCAGCCCGTTCGCCCGCCCGGCGCTGGTCAACGGGACGGCCGGGGTCGTGGTGGTGGCCAACGGCCGGCCGCTGTCGGTGATGGGCTTCACCGTCACCGACGGCCGGATCGTCGCCATCGACGTGCTCGCCGACCCGGATCGGCTCGCCACGCTCGACCTGACCGTGGCCGACTGAACCCGGCGGCCCGCCGGGTGGGCGGCGGCGCCGCGACGGTGGCCGGGGTTCGTTCCGGTCGCGCCGGCGTCGCCGCGGCTCACCGGGTCGGGATCGCCGGTCTCCGCGCCTGTAGGAAAGCTTCCATCCTCCCGTTGACTTCGGTGATTTGTGACACAACAATCAGCGTCTATATAGACACTGATCGTTCTCGATCACGTTCCAGGAGGGGAGGCACCCATGGCAGCCCTGCAAGGTGAGGTGTCCTGGTTCTGCTGCGGCAGCGCCTGGGGTCCCTGCGGCACGGCCGGCGGTGGCGCCTGCGGCACCTGCAGATCCGGCAACTACCAGCACGCCTGGCCGAACACCTCGGACGCGTGCCTGGCCATCACCCGCCCGCACGCCTGCGGGATCACCGGGATGAGCCGCCGCGGCTGCGGCTTCCGGCACTACACCACCAACCTGTGCAACGGCGCCCGGATCGGCACCACGATCGCCGACTGCGGACCGCAGACCGACCTGTTCTGCGGCGAGCGCACCTGCTGCGGCTCGGCCTGCGGCAGCAACCGGGTGATCGACCTGACGCCCGCCGCGTACAGCGCGATCGCCAGTCTCTCCACCGGGCTGCGGCCCTGCTCGGTCACCACCTGAACGGGAGGGCACCACCATGGACCAGACCCTGGACCGTCGGCGGCTGCTCGCCACCGCCGCGCTCGGCGGCGTGGTCGGCGCCACCGCGCTCGGCTCGCTCGCCCCCGAGGCCGCCTTCGCCGCCGAGGCCACCGCCGTCGAGCCCGGCGCTCCGGACCCGAACTTCGCCGAGGGCCGGATCAGCAAGATCTCCGGCAGCATGCTGCTGGTCACCGGCTCGGACACCGTGCTGCACTCGATCCGGATCACCGACGGCACGAGCATCTGGAAGCTGCACCCGACCACCTTCGACCGGGTGTCCGTCGGCGACGGGCTGTACGCCCGCGGCGTTCGCCTGCCGGACGGCACGCTGGCCGCCGACTCGGTGTGGGTCAACATCGTCAACCTGCACGGGCACATCGCGGCGGTCGGCCGCAACGTGCTGCACCTCGACCACAAGGGCCAGCGCATCCTCGCGCACGTGGTGCCCGGCCGGTCGGCGGCGGTCTACAACGGCACCCCGGCGATCAGCGACATGTCGCTGCTGCGGGTCGGCCGGCACGTCCAGGTGCTCGGCGCCTGGCACCCGGACACCAACGAGATCGACATCGCCACCGTCTACGCCGCCGCCTGACGCGCGCGGCGCCCCGGGCGGCACCGGTCCGCCCGGGGTGCCGCCGCCGGACCGTTCGAGGGGAAAACCCATGATCGAAATGATCGCGGCGCTGCAACCACTGGTCGTCGGTGCGGTGCTGATCTGGTCCGCCCGCGTCAAGCTGGTCAGCCGGCACGCCGCCGCCGCGGCCCACCGGTCGGCGCTCGTCCGGCTGGTCGGTCAGCGTCGGGCGCTGCCGGCGTACCGGCTGCTCGGCGGCGTCGAGCTGACCCTCGGCGGGCTGCTCCTGCTCCCGCCGGTGCTGCGGCTGGAGGCGGTCGCCGCGACCGTGCTGGCCGCGGGCTTCCTCGCGTACCTCGGCTACGCCCGCCGGGCCGCGCCAACCTCGTCCTGCGGGTGCCTGAGCGCCCGGCCGACCCCGGTCTCCGGTCGCGGCCTGGCCCGGGCCGGGCTGCTGGTGGCCGCCGGCGGCCTGGCCGCGCTGGCCACCACCGGCTGGCCGGACGCGCTCGGCGACCGGCCGGTGGCCGGCGGCGCGGTGCTGCTCACCGAGCTGGCGGCGGTGGTGGCGCTCTCGCCCGAACTCGACCGGGCCTGGCTGCTGCCGCTGCGCCGGCTGCGCGCCCGGCTGACCCACCCGCTGCGCGGCGGCTCCGGTGTACCGCTGCTCGCCACCGTGCAGCAGCTCCAGCTCAGCGACGCCTACCGCCGGGTGGCGGCGCTGCTCCGCTCGGACGTCCGCGAGCACTGGGACGACGGCGAGTGGCGCTTCGTCACGCACGCCGCGCGCTACCAGGGCCGCCCGGCGACCGCGGTGTTCGCCGTGCCGGTGGCCGACCCGGAGCCCGGCGCGGTACGGGTCGCGCTGGTCGACGACGCCACCGGGCACACGCTGCTCAGCCTGGCCGGCACCGCGCCGCCCACCGGTGGCCGGCTCGCCGTCGTGCCGGTGTGACAGCCGACCGCCCCGCCCGCCGGGTTACCGGCGGACGGGGCCCGGCACACCGCGAGGGCGGCACCCGGTGTGGGTGCCGCCCTCGCGGGCCGGTGGTCACTTCAGGAAGGACAGCCGCCGCACGATCCGCAGCCGGCTCCAGTACCGGCCGAGGCCGAGGGTGTTGCCGGCGGCGGTGAGGGCGAGGACCCCGAGGACACCGGCGTAGATGAGGTGGTCGTCCATGAAGGGGTTGTTCGCCGGGGGCAGGACGGCCGTCCACATCAGGACCAGGAGCAGCGCGCCGGCGGCGGCGGCGACCCGGATGCCGATGCCGAGCATCAGGGCGGTGCCGATGGCGGCGAGACCGATCATGAAGAGCCAGTCGGCCCAGGCGGCGCCGGCGAACGACCGGTAGAAGTCGGCGAACGGTCCGGCGACCGCGTTGCCGAGGAAGCCCTTGGTGGGGCTGCCGCCGTTGATCCAGGCCTTGGCGCTCTCGGTCGAGTGGCCGAGCCCGAACAGCTTGTCGAGGAAGGCCCAGAGGAAGGTCCAGCCGAGGGCGAGGCGCAGGCCGGCGAGCGTGTACCGGGTCGCCCTCTCCCGCGTGGTCTCGGCCGGGACGGTGATCGCCCGGTGGGCGGTGCTGGCGGTGCGGTTGACGGTCGGGCGCTCTGCGATGGCGGTCATGGCGCCTGCTCCTCTCACTTCTTGGCTACGACTTCATTCCACCGGTTCCGGGCGGGCGCGAGCAGTGCCGGCGGACCACAGTCGACGGGACCTTCGCCCCCCGCCCGAGGGGACCTT
Source organism: Micromonospora sp. S4605 (assembly GCF_003176715.1). Classification (NCBI taxonomy): domain Bacteria; kingdom Bacillati; phylum Actinomycetota; class Actinomycetes; order Micromonosporales; family Micromonosporaceae; genus Micromonospora; species Micromonospora sp. S4605. The sequence continues at coordinate 13,893 of NZ_QGSW01000178.1, read as the reverse complement.
CCGCCGGTCGGGCTTCCGGCCGTGACCGGGGACTAGCCTCGGGCTGTCCCGCCCGCCGCCCATCCCGGAGCCGCCCGTGACCGAGTTCGCCGCGCCGACCGCCGCCACCTTCGCCGGGATGCACCTCATCGGCGCGGCCGACATCGCGCGGACGCCGATCCGGGCAGCGGTCGACGCCCTGGAGACCGCCCTCGTCGAGGGCCTCGACCCGGAGCGGCAGCCGCCCCGCTCACGGCTGGCCACCGCGACCGGCGAACTGCTGGTCATGCCCGCCACCCGGAACGGCCACACCGGCTGCAAGCTGCTCACCAGCACCCCGGACAACCCTGGCCGCGACCGGCCGCTGATCCAGGGGGCGTTCCTGCTCTTCACCGGCCCGGAGCAACGCCCGGCGGCGATCGTCGACGGCGCCGGGCTGACGAACCTGCGTACGCCGGCGATGTCCGCGCTCGCGGTGCGGCACCTGCTGCCGCCCACCACCGCCGGGCCGTTGCGGCTCGCCGTGTTCGGGGCCGGCCCGCAGGCGCTCGGCCATGCCGAGGCGCTGCTCGCGCTGCACGACGTCGGCGCGGTGACCGTGGTGGCCCGGCCCGGCCCGCGGCGGGACCGGCTGGCCGCCCGACTCGCCGGCACCGGCGTCGCGGTCGACGCCCGCGACCCGGCCTCGGCCGCCGCCGCGGTGCGCGGGGCGGACGTGATCTGCTGCTGCACCAGTGCGGCCACCCCGCTCTTCGACGGGGCGCTGGTGCGGGCCGACGCGGTGGTCGTGGCGATCGGCTCGCACTCGCCACGCGCCCGCGAGGTCGACGACACGCTCGTCGCCCGCTCGCACGTCGTCGTGGAGTCGCGGGCCAGCACCCTGCGCGAGGCGGGCGACGTGGTCATCCCGCTGGCCGCCGGGGTGCTCCGGGAGGACGAGCTGATTCCGCTGCACCACCTGGTGACCGGGCGCGACCGGCTACCGGACGGCGGGCCACGGCTGTTCAAGGGCACCGGCATGCCGTGGCAGGACCTGGTCGTCGCCGTCGAGGTCCACCGCAGCCAACTGGCCCGGGACGCGGCGACCGCACCGGCCGGCCCGACGGACGGCGACCCGCCGGCCGAGCCCGACTGACCGGCGGTGCCGCGCCGGGCCCGGAGGCGGGCCCGGCGCGACGTGGTCCGTCAGCCGAGGACGAACCGGAAGAACCGGGGGCGGTAGATCCCCGGGTCGCGGTAGTGGTCCCCGTCCGGCGAGATCCGGGTGTCCATGCTGTTCACGTTGTACGACGCGAGGAACGTGTCACCCGAACTCAGCGACGCGTGCACGTGCGCGTTGTACGAGATGACGTTCGGGTTCCAGTAGCTGCCGTACGGTCCTGGTTCCGGCATCCGGTAGACCGGGGTCTTCTGGGTGAACGGGCCGAACGGCGAGCAGGACGTCCAGGCGTTGATCTGGCCGCTGAACGCCAGGGTGCTGTCCTGGCTGAGCAGCAGGAACTGGTTGCGCCACGGGGTGACGCTGTACTCGTTGGCAATGCCGGTGAGCAGGTTGCGGGAGCTCTGCTCGCGGAAGGTCCAGCCCCACGGGGTGTGGTACTGCCAGGTGCCGTCGGCCAGGTCGTCGCCGTACACGCGGGCGATGCGCATCTGCTTGTTGATCGGCGAGTCGTCGACCCCGTAGATGTAGGTGAAACCGTCCATGCTGCGGCTGGCCGGCAGCAGCGCCGAACCCCACGCCACCCCGCTGGCCGAGGGAAGTTCCCGCACGCTGACCGGTTCGCGCAGGTTGGACAGCGCGAAGTTCGCCACCACGTTGCGGTTGAACCGCCAGTCCCAGGCGCCCGAGCCGAACCGCTCGTACTCCTGGTAGACGACCTGGAGCTGGCCGTCGGAGAGGTGGCCGTCACCGACCCAGTACCACTTGCCGGGCCCGGAGGGCGGCATCAGCGGCTGCGGCGACCCGGCGGTGCCGCCGTGGTAGGTGGTCAGGCTGCCACCGTTCTGCACGACGAACGTGTTGTTCACCAGCGGCGCGCTGAGCGGCCGGGTGCCGTCGGCGTTGAGCGGCCCCATCCAGGTGTCGGAGAAGAGCCAGACGATCCGACCGTCCGGCAGCTTGACCGAGTACGTGGAGTCGCCGCCGGTCCAGCCGTCCGGGGTGCTGGCCGCGTACCGGTTGAAGGTGCCCTCCGGTTCGACGTTGATCTCCACGCTCTGCACCGAGAGCGGTCGCAGCGTGCACGAGCGGGGTTTGAGCGGCAGCGTGGTCTCGACGTAGGTGCTGAACGTCTTCGGGCTGTCCGCCGCGTCGGAGGAGTGGATGTCCAGCTCGGTCCAGGTGGAGACCAGGGTTGCCACCATCGGGTACTTGAAGTCCGGCACCGTGATCAGGCCACCCGCGTCGGGGTAGCGCACGGTCTGGATGCTCGGGTACTCCGTCCCACCGCCACCGGCACGCGACCAGATGACCACCGCGGAGCTGCGGTTGGTGTCCTTGGTGACGTCGACGAGCAGCGTCGAGCAGTACCCACAGCTGGAGTCGCCGGAGTTCTTCACCGCCCAGAAGTCGTGGTAGACGGCGCCGCCCTTGCGCAGGATGTCCTGGTACTCCACGTGGGTGCCGGCCGGGGTCGAGTGCTTCTTGCGGGCCGGGCGCGCACTGCCCAGGCCGTCGTCGCTCGTCCCGGTCTCGCCGCTGAGGTTGATCCGCCACAGCGCGGCGGCGTCCGGGTCGGTGTAGCCGTAGTTGCGCCACGCGTCCGGGTGCGGTGCCGGGGCCGCGTTCGCCTTGGTCAGCCGGTAGTTGGCGATGTGGTAGCCGAGCAGCATGTCCGTGAAGTTGAGCCCGTAGCCGCTGGCGGTGTGCCGGATCGCCTCGATCGGCAGGTGGTCGTGGTCGCGGACGCTCTCCCAGGTGCGCCGTACGAAGTTCGGGTCGGTCTGCTCGGTCAGGTAGCTCGGCAGCAGGAACGCCCCGTACTGCGGACCGCCGCCCAGCCCGCCCCACGAGTTGAGCGCCGCGCCCGGCTTGCTCAGCACGTCGTAGACGTTGCGGGCGTACAGGTTCTCCTCGTTGGGGATGGGATAGAACGGCTCGCGGACGTAGGTCTGGTGGGTGGCCCACTCGGCGGTAGCCTCCATCCACCAGTTCATCGAGCCGAACTCCTTGCCCCCGACGAAGTTGAAGAGGTAGTCGAGGCTGACGTCGCTGCGGTCCCAGTACTGGTACTGCATGACGTGGAACAGTTCGTGCCGCGGCAGGTAGTCCCAGTCGTCCTGGCCGTTGGGCACCAGCATGGTGGCCTGCTGGTTCAGCCCGAACGGCAGCACGAAGGGGGCGTCGATCGGGAAGCCGAGGCCGCCGACGACCGGGAGCTCGTCCACGCCGTAGACGAGCACCCAGGGCTTGTCCGGCCGCACCGGCAGCGGGTAGCCCATCTCCCGGTACTCGGCGACGGCGATCGACAGGGAGTTGAGCATGTGCTGCACGGCCTTGGCCCGACCGTTGGGGTTGTAGTCCGCCGGGATGCCGGGCTGGCTGCCGGAGGCGATGTTGTAGAGGATGAGGAACTCACCCGCGCTGGCCCGGCACCGGTAGGTGACGCCCAGGTACTCGTACGGCTCGGCGGCGCAGTCGTCGTAGCCGGCGGCGGCGGTCGGCGCGGCGGTGGGCGCGGTGACGTCCGGCGCGATCGGTCGGGCCACCTCCGGCTGCGCGCCGGCCGCCAGCATGGACAGGTAGGTCAGGTAGCGCTGCGGGTCGCGGATGGCGCCGGTCGGCCGCAGGTGGGCCGGCACCGTCTCCGGTGCGCGCAGCGCGGCCAGTCCGTGCCGCACCGCGTCGTCGCGGGACAGCTTCCCCCGGTGGTACGCCGAGAGGATCTTCTCGCCCGAGCCGAAGTCCGGTGGGGCGGCCTTGGCGCCCGGTTCCCGTGCGGGCGGTGGCACCGCCCGGAACGGCTTGGCCCGTTGGACCGCCGGCGGGGTCGCCTCGGGCTCGGGGGTGGCCGGTGTCCGGGCGGTGCCGACGGCGCGTTCCGTGGCCGGTGCCGGGGGTGCGGCCTGCGCCGCGCCGCCGGTCAGCGCGGCGGCGGCCAGCACGACCGCGGCGCTGACCAGGGCCAGGGGTCTTCTCATCTCGTTCCCTCGGGGTAGTGGGCCCGACCGGCTGCCGGTCGGTGTGCCGCGGCCGGGGCCGGCCGCGGCGGAAGGCTAACCACGGGCGGTTAATGATCGGCTGGCGTCGCGTCGCGCCACTGTGGACGCCTAGAATGCGGCGGTCCTGGGAGGCCGTGTGTCACGCAGCGTCGTCGATCTGCACCTGCTCGGTCCCGTCGCGGCGACCCGCGACGGGGCCGGTGTGCCGCTGGGACCGCCCAAGCAGCGGGCGGTGCTGGCCGCGCTGGCGATGGAGCCCGGCCGCCTGATACCGACCGCCGACCTGGTCGACGCGGTCTGGGGTGACCGGCCGCCGGCCGCGGCCCGCAAGGCCGTCCAGGTGTACGTCTCGCAGCTGCGCCGCGCGCTGCCCACCGCCGGGCTGCGCGGCTGCCCGCCGGGGTATGTGCTCGACCTCGATCCGGAGCGCGTCGACGTGCACCGGTTCCGCCGGCTCGTCGGCGCCGCCGAGCAGACCGGCGGCGAGGAAGCCCGGGAGCTGCTCCGGCAGGCGTTGGGACTGTGGCGGGGCAGTGTCCCGCTGGCCGGATTGGGGGAGGACGCCCCGCTGGCGCGGGCCCTGGCCCCGGTCCTGGTCGAGGAGCGGCTGTCGGCGGTGCAGCGGCGGCTCGCCCTGGACCTCGACGCCGGCCACCACCGGGAGGTGGTCGGCGAACTGGTCGCCCTGACCACCGCGCACCCGATCCGGGAGTCGCTGGTCGGCCTGCTGATGCGGGCGCTGGCGGCCGCCGGTCGACCGGCCGAGGCGGTGGCCGCCTACCGGCGGCTCGACCGCCGGCTGCGCCGCGAACTCGGCGCCGGGCCGGGGGAGGAGCTGCGGCAGCTCCACCACGCGCTGCGCGGCGGCGGCGTCGCGGGACGGCCGGCGGGCGGCCCGGCCGCCCCGGCCCCCGAGGTCGAGCGCATCGACGACCGGGAGGCGGTGGCCGGCCGGCTCTGGGCGTTGGTTCGTGACGCCCGGGAGGTGCTGACCGTGCACCGGAAGCCGCCCAGCCCAGGTGAGCTGGCCCGCTACCTGCGGCGGCTCCGTCGCGGTGACGCGCGGTGGCGCACCGTCGTGCACCGCAGCGTGCTGTCGAGGGCCGCGCAGCTGGCGTACTCGCTGCGGCTGCACCGGGCCGGCGACCGGCACCGGGTTACCGACCGGCCGGTGCGGCAGATGGTGATCCTGGACCGGCGGATCGCCGTGGTGCCTGCCGCCGCCGGCGCCGAGGCGGGTGCTCTGGTGATCCGCAATCCCGGCGTCGCGGCCACCCTCGCCGACCTCTTCGAGCACACCTGGGCCGCCGCCGTCGACCTCGAACCCGCCGCTCTGGGGCTGCTGCGGTAGCGGGACGGCGGGGTGCGGAGGGGACTCCGCACCCCGCCGTCAGCGGGGACCGGTGCGACCTCCGGCGGTGGTCGCACCGGTCGGGATCACGGGTTGGTGATGCCCATCGAGTAGCTGCCCGAGCCGCTGTAGGCGTGCACCTCGAAGCGGTAGTAGCCGGCGGTGCCGGTGTAGCTCAGCGATTCGTCCGGGCCGGGCGTGTACGACCCGGCCACGTCCACCCAGCTGGCGCCGTTCCACTTCTGCAGGTAGAGGTCGAAGTCGACCCCGGTCGGCCCGTCCAGGCAGCCGCGGTGGGTGCCGGAGACCGACGAGTAGTAGTAGCTGCCGTTCGGCTGGTAGCGGCTCTGGCCCGAGGAGATGGAGCCGGTGTAGGTCGCCTCGTAGCCGCTGCAGCCGGTGGGGGGCGGCGGCTCACCGCCACCACCGCTGGTGCGCAGCGTCAGCCCGTACGCGGAGAGGATCTCGTTGACCGGCTGGAAGTAGGTCGTCCCGCCGGAGGTGCAGTTGCCGGAGCCACCGGAGGTGACGCCCTGCGCCTGCTGGCCGGAGAGCCACGAGCCACCCGAGTCGCCGGGCTCCGCGCAGGCGTTGGTGCGGGTCAGACCGCTGACCGAACCCTCGGCGTAGTTGACCGTCTGGTTCTTGGCCTGGATCGAGCCGCACCGCCACCCGGTGGTGGAGCCGGAGCGGCAGATCGCCGCGCCGACCGCCGCCTCGGTGGAGCCGGCCACGGTGACGTTGCCGCCGGAGTAGTTGTTCACCCACGGCTGCGGTGTCCAGTTGGAGTTGGTCTGCACCCAGGCGTAGTCGTTGCCCGGGAAGGACGACCCGCGGAAGGTGCCCTGCGAGACCTGGTTGTAGCCCTGGGTGGCGGTGCCGACGGTGCCGCAGTGGCCGGCGGTGACGAACCCGCCGGTGACCGAGAAGCCGACCGAGCAGCGGCCGCCCATGTAGTAGGCGTCGCCGCCGCGCACGTCGTAGTAGGTGCGCGGCGCCTCGGTGGTGGCCACCACCCGGACGGCGGCGGCGTCGACCCGGCTCGCCCGCACGAACGCGGCGGCTGCGCCGGTGTCCCGGGCGAGCACCACCACCGTGTTGGTGGTGACGTCGACGTACCAGCCGGGGATCGCGGCGGCAGGCGCCTTCGCGGCGTGCCGGTCCAGCGTCGACTTGATCCGGTCGAGGTCCGCGCCGCTGCGGTCGACCAGCTTCGGCCGTGCGCCGGCGGCCCGGACCCGGTCCGCGGCAGCCGGGCTGGTGACCGCCACGACCAGCGCGTCGGCGGTCAGCCAGCCGCCGGCGTACGCGGCGCCGAGCGACCGGCGCAGCGAGGAGTCGGTACGGCTGCCTTTCTCGTCCCGGGCGACGCGGGTGCGGGCCTGGTCGGCGGTCAGGCCGAGGTCCCGCTGCATCGCGGCGAACATCTCCGACGACGCTGCGGCGGGCGGCGCCACCGCGCTCGTGGCGGGGACGTCCGACGGTGCGGCGGCGGCCGGTGCCGCCGCGATGGTGAGGGCGCCGGCGGGCAGCAGGATCGCTGCTGCCGCGGCGGCGAGGCTTCGTCTCATCCGTGGCCTCCTTGAGGGCGGCCGCGGCGCGGGTTCATGGGGGTTGCGCCGCGGACGGGAGCGGTTTCCGGTGCCGACCGCGGCCCGCCCGCCGACCATGGCGGGCGGCGCGGACGGCGCCGGACGACCCGCCGGCCCGGTCCTGCCGCGGCCGCTGGTCACCCTCGGCCCCGGTGCCGGCCCGATCGAACGGGTCAGCGTCAACCTACGCGGATACGATCGAGAAAGCTCTATATCATCTGGCTCATATCACCAGCTGACGCGCCGGTCCGGCCCACCACCCGGTAGCGGCACCGGCGACTAGCCCACCGCCGCCGGCTCGTCGCGCCGCTCGGCCGCGATGCGCAGCGCCTCGACCAGCCGGCGGTAGAGGTCGTCGCCGGCCAGCAGCTCGGCATGGGTGCCCTGGGCCCGGATGCGGCCGTCCGCCAGCACGACGATGCGGTCGGCGTCGAGCACGGTGGAGAGCCGGTGGGCGATGGTGATCACCGCGCCGGCCGCGGCGCGCTGCCGGACACACTCGTGCAGGGCCGCCTCGGTCAGGCCGTCGACCTGCGCGGTCGCCTCGTCGAGCAGCAGCACGTCGGGGGTCCGCAGCATGGCCCGGGCCAGCGCGATGCGTTGCCGCTGGCCGCCGGACACCTCGGTCGACGACAGCGAGGTGTCCAGTCCGTCGGGAAGCGAGTCTATCTTCTCGTCCAGCCGTACCGCGCGCAGCACCTCGCGGATCTCGTCCTCGGTGGCGTCCGGGTGGGTGAACCGCAGGTTGTCGCGGATGGTGCCGGGCACGACCGGCGTCTCCTGCTCGACGTACGCCAGCCGGGCGCGCACCTCGTCGTGGCGGTAGCTGGCGTACGGGCGGCCGTCCAGCAGCAGCTGGCCGTGCTGGGGTTCGAGGAACCGCAGGATCAGCGAGAAAAGGGTGGTCTTGCCGGCGCCGGACGGCCCGACGATCGCGGTGTGCCCGCGGCGCGGGATCACCAGGTCGATGCCGCGTACCGCGGGCGGCGCGTCCGGACCGTACCGGGCGGTGACGTCCCGGAACTCCAGCACCGGCTGCTCCGGATCGGCCGGCGGCGCGGCGCGGGTGGCGGTGGCGGGTGCGGTCTCCGGCTCGGTGTCGATCGCCTCGATCTCCCGGATCCGCCCGGCCGCGGCCACGCCGGCCTGCAGGGCGGTGGTGTTCTGGGTCAGCTCGGTGATCGGCCCCATCAGCTGGAACGCGTACAGCAGGAAGGCGATCAGGCTGGAGATCTCCAGCAGGTCGCGCTGCGCCCGCCAGGCGCCGATGCCGAGGATGGCGATGACCGCCAGTTGGATGCCGGTCCACGCGATCGTCCAGACCGAGGCGGTGACCCGCGCCGACCGTACGCTGTGTGCCGCGGCCTGGCGGGCGTCGGCGACGACGCGCTCGCCCAGCCGGGCCTCGGCGCGGCTGGCCTTGACCGTGCGGATCGCCCGCAGCGCGCCCTCCAGCGCCCCGCCGAGCTGCCCCATCGATTCCTGCGCCGCGGCCTCGGCCGCCGCGATCCGGGGCATCAGCGCGCCCATCACCGCCGCGACCACCAGCACGGCCACGATGGTGCAGCCCAGCAGGAACAGGTCCAGCACTCCCATCAGCACCAGCGTGCCCACCAGGGCGATGCCGGCGTTGACCAGGCCGACGATGCTGCCGGACGCCTCGCGCAGCAGGTGCGTGTCGGAGGTGACCCGGGTGACCAGTTCCCCGGTGGGCCGGCGTTGCAGGTCGCCGACCCGGGCCCGGAGGTAGCGCCGGACGAGCGCGGTCCGCGCGTCCAGCACGATGTGTTCGGCCAGCGTGCCGAGCAGCCGCCACTGGCAGAGTGTGATCGCCGCGCCGACGACGACGAGTGCCAGCAGGACGCCGATCGGCTGGGCCATCGACTGGCCGGCGCCGAGGGTGTCGAGGACCCACTTGGTGACCATCGGCGTGGCGAGCCCGGCCGCGTTCGCGGCGAGCCCCAGCACCAGGCCGAGGAGCATCGTCCGCCGGTGCGGAGCGAGGAACGAGGCGAGCGTGCGGAGTCGGGGGAGGGTGGCTTCGGAGCTGGAAGGAGCCATGACCTAAGTGGAACAACGATGTTCCACTATCGTCAAGCTGTATTCCGAACTGGGGTGTTGCTATCCTCTCGGCGTGACCGACCAGCAGGTGTCCGGCAGCCGGGCGCGGACCCGTCAGGCGATCGTCGACGCGGCGATCGAGGTGCTGGGGCGCAACCCCGCCGCGTCGCTCGGCGACATCGCCACCGCCGCCGAGGTGGGGCGCACCACCCTGCACCGCTACTTCGCCGAGCGGTCCGACCTGCTGGCCGCAGTGGGCGCCGAGGCCGTCGCCCGGCTGGGCCGCGCCACGGCCCAGGCCCGGATCGGCGAGGGCACCGGTGCCGCGGCGCTGCGCCGGCTCTGCCAGGAGTACTTCGACCTGGGCAACCTGCTCTCGCTCATGTTCACCGAACCCGACCTCTGCGTCGACCCGGCCGCCGGTCAGTCCGCCGGGTGCGATCCCGAGTTCGCCGCGATGGTCGAGCGTGGCCACGCCGACGGCACCATCGACCCGGCGCTGCCGGCGGACTGGTTGCAGAGTCTGGTCTGGAGCCAGCTCTACGCGGGCTGGGCCTACCTCGCCGAGACCGGCGCCTCCCGGCACGAGGTGCTGCGCCTGATCCTGCGCACCGTCGACGGCGCCATCGCCGTCCGGCCGGCCTGACCCGGCGGCGGCCGGTCGCCGCCCGACCTGACCGTCCGGCGGCGTCGACCGCTCGGCCGGCCGGTCACCGCCCGCCCTCGGCCAGTTCGGCGAGCAACCCCTCACAGCTGCGCACCACCACCTCCGCGCCCCGCCGCTGAGCCAGCCGCAGCACCGGATCCTCCGCGCGTTCCCGCCAACGCGCCTGCGCGTCGGCGGCGACCTCCCACAGCCGCTGCACTGTCGCGTCGTGCTCCACGCCGAGCCGGGCGGCCAGCCCGACCCCGTCGCCACCGACCAACCGCCGCGCCTCCTCGGCCAGCTCGGCGTCGAAGCCGATCCGGGTGTCGCGCAGCGCGGCGAGCAGGCGCAGCTCCTGGAACTCGTGCGCGCCGGCGAGGATCTGCTCGACCGTGCCGAGCAGCTCCGCGCTGCCCGGACCGGGCTCGGCCCGCAGCAACGCCTCCACGGCGGCCAGCGCCGAGCGCGCCTTGAGGGTGTCCCGCCGGTCGACGAAGAACCGGTGTACCGACTCGCGCAGCTCGGTCAGGCCGCTGCGCCGGATCAGCTCGGCGCAGAGCGCCACCCGGCTGTCGCAACCCGTCCGCACCAGGGTGGTGGCCAGCCGGACGCCGAACAGACCCAGCCGCTCCAGCAGCGTGGCGCGCACCTCGGCGTCCAACGCCACCGGCAGCTCGCCGCGGCGGAAGCGGTCGGCGGAGAGCAGGTACGCCTCCAGCTCCGGGCGGGGCACCCGGGCCAGCTGAGCCAGCGCCGCGTACTCCGACTCGCTGAGCACCCGGCCGGCCAGGCCGAGCAGCCCGCTGCACGCCACCACGTTCAGGCAGACCGCGTCGACCCGCGGGTCGCGGTGCTGCCGGCGGGCGACCTGCCGGGCGGTGAGCAGGGCGTCGATCCGCCCGCCCCCGATCTCGTCCGACCGGGACAGCACCAGCACCACCGGCACCGGGGCGGCCTGCCCGACAGCGCTCTCCCGGACCGACTCCAGCACCCGCAGGTCGCTGCCCCGGCCGTCCCGGGTCAGGTAGAGCAGGGCGTCCGCCTCGCGCAGCACCCGGTCCAGCACCGGCGACCGGCCGTGCTCGTCCGGGCCACCGACCGGCGGCGTGTCGATCAGCGTGATCTGCCGCAGCGCCCGGGTCGGCCACCGCACCACGATGTCGCGCAGCTCGCCCGCCCGCCAGCCGACCAGGTCCACCCGCATCCCGGTCGCCGACTTGGCCACCGCCAGTTGCTGCGGCGGGTGGCTGGTCGAATAGGCGGTCGCCGCCGGCTGCACCCCGTCCTCGTACCAGGTGAAGACGCCGCTGCCGTCGGTTCCCTCGACCGGGGCGACCTCCTCGCCCATCAGCGCGTTCAGCACCGTCGACCGGCCGGAACGCCACGGACCGGCGATCGCGATGCGCAGCGGCTGCTCCAGCCGGGCCAGCTGGCGGCGCAGGTGGGCGGTCGCCCGGGCGTCGTCCCGGTAGCACTCCAGGGCCCGGTGCAGCAGCCCCCACACCGCCTCGTCCAGCCGCAGGCCGACGGTCATGCCCGGGGCTCCAGCGTCGCCGGCGCGGGCCGGGCGCCGGTCAGCTGCTGCGCCTGTTCGTAGAGCGCGGCCAGCCGGGTCATCTTCAACCGGATCTCGCGCTGGCGCTGGTCGCGCGCCGCCGCGTCGGTGTCCGCGGCCTGCTTCGCGGTACGCAGCGACGCGACGATCGCCTCCTGCAACTCCTCGGTCAGCGCGGTGAAGTGGTCCCGCAGCATCCGCTGCACCTGCCGGGTGACGTCCCGGCACTCCTTCGTCATCCGGACGAAGAAGTCGTCGACGTACCGCTGGATCGCCGTCTTGACGGTCGCCTGGCGGCGGCGCAGCAGCTGCCGGCTCTCGTCCCGGATGCTCTTGCCGCCGAACAGCGCGCCGGCGCCGATCGACACCGGGTTGATCATCGGCATCCCGGCCAGCGTCATCGCCAGGCCGAACATCAGCAGGCCGCCGTACGAGCCCTTCATGCCGGTGAACACCTTCTGGGCGGCGGTGAACCGGTCGATGCCCGGCCGCTCCATGCCCGGCAGCCGGTCGCCGAGATCCGCGGGCACCGACATCGACCACGGCGGCAGCACGTCGTAGCCGTACCGGGCGAAGTTGCCGGCCACCCGCCGGGCGGCGAAGTCGCAGCGCTGCACCAGCCATTCGTGGTTGGCCTCGGCCGCCTCGACCAGGCTCTGCCGCAGCCACTCCTCGAAGGTGTCCCAGGCGACCAGCGGGTCGGCGGTGTCGAACGCGTCGTCGACCATCCGCAGGATCTCCCGGGTCCGGTCGCGCAGGTCGTACTCGATGTCGGAGAGCAGGTCGGCCATCTCGTCGGCGAGCGTGTTCTGCCACCGGGTGGAGCACCGGCGCAGCTCGTCGGCCTCCCGCTGGGCGGCGTGCAGCCGGGACATCGGCCCGGTCTCCCGCTCGGCCTGCTGGCTGGCCAGTTCGGCGCGCAGCGGCGCGGCGAGCTGCTCCACCACCGTGCGGGCGACCAGGCTCACCGACGCCCGCGCCAGCACGTCGGCCTTGCCGGCCAGGTCCCGCTGAAGCCGCGCGATCAGCACCGGAAAGCCCGACTCGGCGTTGAGGCCGCGGTCGTCGGCGGCGGCCGCGCGCAGCCGCAACGCCGCCGACACGCAGACCAGCGCCGCCGGCACACCGGCCTCGGCGAGGTGCTTGCGGTTGCGCTCGGCCACCGCCTGCCAGTCCGGCGCCAGGTCGGTCTTGGTCTGCACCACCAGCACGTTGGAATGCGACCGGGTGAGGTGCAGCAGCACGTTCAGCTCGGCCACGGAGAGCTCCCGGGTCGAGTCCGAGACCAGCAGCACGGCGTCCGCGCGGTTCAGCGCGGCGGCCGGCGCGGCGCCGCCGAGCGCGGCCACCTCGTCGGCGCCCGGGGTGTCCACCAGCACCAGGCCCGCGCCGAGCAGGGCACGGGGGAGTCCGATCTCGACGTACGCCGGACCGCCGCCGGCCCGGCGCAGGGTGCCGGCCACTCCGGCGGTGATCTGGTCCAGCGGCACCTCGGTCCGCTCCACGGTCCCGGTGCCCCCGCCGGGCCGGCCCGGAGCGGACGGTGGCCCCTGGACCACCGTGGCGGCGGCGACCGCGGCGTGCCGCACGACGGTCGGCAGCACGGTGGTACGGCCGTCGCCCACCGGGCAGACCGGGGCGTTGACGATCGCGTTGACCAGCTGGCTCTTGCCCTGGTTCGGCTCGCCGAGGACCAGCACCCGCAGCGTCGGATCCAGCAGCTGGGCGCGCTTCTCGCGGACCGTCTGGAGCAGGTCGCCGCGCCCGTGCTCCCGACACGTACGGGCGATCTCGTCGAGTACGTCCAGCCAGATCCCCGCCATCACCGCACCAAGTGTGCGGATTTCAGGGCAATTATCAAGAGGGGTCCGGGAAAAGGCCGGACCGCCCAGGGCGGTCCGGCCTTTTCGCTACACCGGGTTCCCTCAGAGCAGACCGTCGGTGACCCCGAGCAGACCGCCGCCGGCCGACGCCGAGGCGTCGCCGTGGACCCCGGCGTCGCCGGTCACCCCGCCGGTCACGCCACCCGTTACGCCGCCCACCGTGCCGGTCACCCCGCCCAGCAGGCCGTCGACCTGGCCGGTGACGCCGTCCACGGTGGAGGGTACGTCGATCGGCGGGACGACGCCGGCGGGGCCGGTGGTGATGCCGAGGCCGCCGAGGGTGTCGTCGACGCCGAGGCCGTCGACGAGGCCGTCGACCTGGCTCTGGGTGTTGCCGAGGGTGCCGCCGAGCAGGCCGTCGCCGCCGAGGACGCCGGTGCCGAGCAGGCCGTTGTCGCCGCTGTCGAGGGTGGTGGTGGGGTTGCCGAGGGTGGTGGTGAGGTCGCTGACGGCGGGGTCGGCGATGGTGTCGGTGGCGCCGATGACGTCGGCGTCGAGGGTGTGGGCGAGGTCGTGGGCGCCGGTGAGGTCGGTGCTGAGGCCGCCGGGGCCGATGCCGAGGCCGATGCCGGGTAGGACGGTGGCGCCGACGCCGACGGCGGTGGGGTCGACGGCGATGGCGCCGAGGACGCCGGCTTTGACGTCGAGGCCGTTGTCGCTGGTGG